>JBKJYG010000241.1:0-5712 GCA_046715905.1 Hyphomicrobiaceae bacterium
GCGATCATGAAGGTCCAGGCGGGGATGCCCAGGAACATCAGCACCGCCCACGACAACTGAAACCGGCTCATCGGGTAAAGACCGGGCAAGTCGAGCAGCTTGATGTACTGCATATTGCCCTGGCACCAGCGCACGTCGCGCTTGGCAAAATCGAGCATCGTCGGCGGGTTTTCCTCCCACGAATCATTCTCAACCGGGAGGACGCGCACCTCGAAGCCCGCTCGCCGCATCAAAGTCGCCTCGACCTGGTCGTGACTGAGCACATGGCCGCCGAGCGGGGGAGGGCCGGACAGCACCGGCAATTCGCAATCGTCAACGAACGGCTTCACGCGCACGACAGCATTGTGTCCCCAAAACGGACCGCAATCACCCACCCACCAGGCCTGGCCCATGGTGTAGGAGCGCATGCCGTGGCGCATGCCGAACTGGAAAATCCGAGCGAAGGCCGAGGACGAGGGCATGCCGACGACCAGCGACTGAAGAATGCCAATGCGGGGATGCGCCTGCATCATCCGCACGAGACGCACGATGGCTGGTCCCGACATCAGGCTGTCCGCATCCAGCGGCAGCATGAACTCGAAGTTGCGCCCGTGGGTCAGGCAGAACTCACGCACGTTGCCCGCCTTGAAACCCGTATTGAGGGAACGGCGGCGGTAGAGAATGCGATCACGGTCGGCGTCAGCCGCCTTCCACTCCGCGACGGCCATGGCTTCGGCTTCGGCCACGACCGGATCATCGGTGTCGGACAGCACGAAATAGCTGAATGCCGCGCCCTGTCCCGTGGCTTCGACGCTGGCCTTGATCGTCCTGAGCCGCAGGATCGCACGCGCGGGGTCTTCATTGCGCAGGGTCATGAAAATGGCGGTACGGGTGGTGATTGGCGTCGCCGTGTCGCCGGCGGCAGCGTAAGGCGCAACCTCGGCCAGCGGATCGTCATGAGCGTGAAGGAGCCACAAGCCGATCGCGGAATTCCAGAACCCGAGCACCGTCCAGGGGGTACCGATGGCAAAGGCAGCCAGCATGGCGAGGTTCAGTCCGGTCCAGCCACCCGCCCCCAGAATACGGACGGCGACCGCCATCATCAGCAGCCATGTCGTAACGTTGAGCATCGCGACCAGCATCCGCCGCCGCCGAAGCACGGCGTTTGCCTGCAGCCCCGAAGGTACGCTATGCCTAAGGCCGTCGATCGGACGGATGATCGCCGACCCTAGGGTGGAGGCAAAGCTCCGCTTCACACCTGCATGATCGGTCATCAGTACGAGGCTTCCCCCTGTCGGGCCTGTTAATCCGTTCGCGTTTGATCATACCGTCGCTGAACCGTTCATGAATGAATTACGTTCCTCACACGGCAGACGATCTGCGGGAAAGCGCCGGATGGCCCGATCGCTATGGTATGTGGCCCCGGGCAAAGTAGCGTTGCAGACCGAGCCGATCGACCGTCCTGGGCTTGGTGAAGCCCTGGTCCGCTCACTTTATAGCGGCGTGAGCCGGGGCACGGAGCGTCTGGTGCTGGCAGGGGAAGTGCCGGGCAGCGAGTGGCAGCGGATGCGCGCCCCCCACCAGGCGGGGCAGTTTCCCTTTCCCGTCAAATATGGCTATTGCGCGGTCGGACGCGTGGAAACAGGGCCCAAGGAGCTAGAAGGGCGCACCGTGTTCGCGTTCTATCCCCACCAGGACGTGTTCGTATTGCCCGTTTCGATGCTGACACTCATACCCGAACGCGTTCCCGCGCGCCGCGCCACCTTGGCGGCCAACATGGAAACGGCGCTCAACGCGCTCTGGGACGCAGAAGCCGGTCCCGGCGACCGCATTGCCGTCGTCGGGGGCGGCATCGTCGGGCTGCTGGTCACCACGCTTGCCGCACGTATGCCGGGCGCGGAGGTAACGCTGATCGATATCAATTCGGGCCGAGCCGATTTGGCGGAGAGCTTGGGCGCGAGGTTTGCGCTCCCTGAGGCAGCCGAAACGGGTGCCGACGTGGTTTTTCACGCCAGCAGCACCGCTGCCGGTCTTGAGACCGCCATTCGGATCGCGGGCTTCGAGGCCACCGTGGTCGAGATGTCCTGGTACGGCGACCAATCCGTCCCTGTCCACCTCGGCGGGGCGTTCCACAGCCAGCGGCTTCGGCTGATCTCGACCCAAGTGGGGCAGGTCGCGCCTGCACGACGCGCGCGCTGGACCCATGGCCGACGGCTCGAAGCCGCCCTCCGCCTGCTCGATGATCCCCGGCTCGATGCCCTGGTGGACGGCGAAATTGCGTTCGAGGATGCGCCGGCCGCTTTGCCGGCAATTTTGAGCGATCGTCGCGGGCTTGCCCCTGTGATCCGCTACGGTCCTCTTGAACCGATCTCGACGGCGCCACGATTATCGGCCATGAAGCGCCAGAGCCCGGCTTGATGACCCTCCGGAGACCAGCTCCCATGTTCGCCGTTGAAGTCCGCGACCGCATCATGATCGCCCACTCGCTGCCTGACCCGTTCTTCGGGCCTGCCCAGCACATGCATGGCGCTACCTTTGTCGTCGATGTCGCCTTCTTCCGGGAGACGCTGACGAAGCAGAACGTGGTGGTCGATATCGGGGCGGCGCTCGAAGTGTTTAACACGACCCTGAAGCCTCTCGCCTACAAAAATCTGGACACGCTCTCTCAGTTCGAGGGCACGCTGACCACCACCGAGTTTCTATGCCGGTATATCTTCGACGCCATGGTGCGCGCCGCAACAACCGGCGCTCTTGGCGAGGACGGTCGGGGACTTGCGAAAATCCGCGTCACCTTGAATGAGACGGATCTCGCCCGCGCCTGGTTCGAAGGGTCGGTCGCCTGAGCCATGCCGTGGCTCAGTCAAAACGCCCGTGGCCTCGCATGATCCGGTGCGGCTTCGTCATTCCGGGCGACCTCGGGCTGCCGACCGGCGGCTATGCCTACGATCGGCGTGTCCTGGTGTCGTTGCCGGAGCATGGGATCGACGCGACGCACGTGAGCCTGCCCGGCTCGTTCCCATTTCCGACAGACCGCGATCTCGCGATCACGCTGGCCACATTAGCCGCGCAGTCCCGCCAGAGCGTACTGCTGATCGACGGGCTGGCCTACGGCGCGATGCCGGCAACGCTGATCGAACGGATTTCGCAGCCGGTCGTGGCGCTCTGCCACCATCCGCTGTGCTTAGAAACCGGCCTCGAGGCGGAGCAGGCCGTGCGTCTGCGATCGACTGAGACCGTGGCTTTGGCGCTGGCACATCATATCGTCGTGGTCAGCCCGGAGATCGCGCAGACGCAGATCGCGCAGTTCAACGTCCTGGCATCGAAGATCAGCATAGCTGTGCCGGGGACCGAGCGAGCTCAGCGGGCAACAGGCACACAAGCTCAAGGGGGGCCGCTTGGCTTGCTGGCGGTGGGCGCCGTGGTGCCCCGTAAAGCCCACGATCTCCTTGTGACCGCGCTGGCGCCGCTGGCCCAACTCGATTGGCATCTGACGATTGCCGGTGCCGACGACCGATCGCCCGAGGCGGCACGCACGCTGCGTGAAGCCATAGAGCGCACCGGCCTCCAGTCGCGGGTCACGATCGCGGGCGCAATCAGCGATCGTAAGCTGGCCGAGCTTTACCATCGGTCGGATGTGTTCGTTTCGGCCTCCCTTTATGAAGGCTACGGCATGGTTCTCGCCGAAGCGCTGGCCCGGGGCCTGCCGATCGTCTGCACCACCGGCGGGGCGGCAGCGCAGACAGCGCCCGATGCCGCCGCACTCAAAGTTCCGCCGGGCGATGGCGCAGCCTTGACCGCGGCGCTCCGCGCCGTGCTGTCGGAGCCAGCGCTCCGTCGCATCATGAGCGATGCGGGGTGGACCGCCGGCCAGGCTTTGCCACGCTGGAACGACACGGCTCAGGTGGTTGCGGGCGCACTGAAGATGGTGGCCGCTCGAGCGGGACTGCAACCATGAGGCCAGCGTAGCCATGGACGGCTTTTCCTCCGCCTGGCTGGCCTTGCGCGAGCCCGTCGACCATCGCTCGCGCAATCCCGAGCTGGCGTCGGCGCTCAGCTCGCACTTTGCGGGACGGGCGCCAATAACAGTGGTCGATCTCGGCTGCGGCACGGGCTCGAATGTCCGAGCCACGTCGGCACTGCTCAGCGCTGATCAATCATGGATGCTCGTCGACTACGACGCGCACCTGCTGGCGGCAGCCCGCGTAGCCCTGCTTGCCTGGGCCGACCGGGTCACCTCACCCAGCGACCCGGATGCGAGCGTCGTTGCGATCGAGAAGCATGGCAAACGCCTGAGCATCACCTTCCGCCAAGCCGATCTCAACCGGCAACTGGACACCGCCATTCCGGCGGGCACCGATCTCGTCACGGCGTCGGCGTTCTTCGATCTGTGCTCCGCTGACTTCTTGCGACGGGTGGCCGCGATCGTGGCGCAACGGCGAGCGGCGTTCTACACCGTCCTCACCTATAACGGCCTTCAGACTTGGCAGCCGACACACGAGGCGGACGCACGGCTGGCTGCGGCCTTTCACGCCCACCAGCAGATCGACAAGGGATTTGGACGGGCTGCCGGACCGATGGCCGCCGCGGAGCTAGCCGAGGCGTTTTGTGGGGCCGGCTATCGCGTACGGGAGGCGGATAGCCCGTGGCGGCTGGGCGCGGCCGACCGGCCGCTGATCGACCAACTGGCGGCGGGTTTCGCATCAGCCGTCGGCGCGACCGACGCTATCGCTCGCGACGTGCTTGCGGACTGGGTACGCCAGACCCGAACCGCTGCCGTGGTCGGTCACACCGACACCCTGGCGCTGCCCTAGGCATCAAAGCAAAGAAAAAGGCACCGGCGGAGGTCTCCGCCAGTGCCATTCATTAGAGTAAATCGTGGGCCGTCAGAGTGGCGGCCAGGGCGAGCGAGGATCGTCGGCCGGGATGACCGTTTCAGACCCAACCTGACCCTTCGAGAGCCGCCGCCGCTCGGCCATGAATTGGTCGAACTCGGCCTTGTCCTTGGCCATCCGCAACCGTCGCAGGAAGGCTTCGAACTCAACCGCTTCATCCTCAAGTCGGCGCAGCGTCTCGTCGCGATAGGCATCAAAGGCACGGTTACCGGTGCTGCCATATCCGCCATATCCGCGACCCGGCCGGCCGACGCTGTCCCAGCGTGTCTTCAGCGAGTTCATCGTGCGTCCCCAGTTGGTATCTGACCCTAGTCGGCCAAAGCCCAGGCGGTCGGTCCACAGCAGGAAACCGAGCACGGCTAAGCCCACAGGCCAGTAGACGAGAAATCCCAACACCATCAGCCCGAGCCAAGCTGGCCGGCCGAAACTGTCGACCTTCGCAACCATATCATTCATCTCAAGCTCCCGACGTTGTTCCTGCGGGCTTATCGGCATTGTCCAGCCGCCGCATCGTGCATGTAAGAAATCCTACCCCCGAAGCAAGTGGCGTCAGAAGGAGCTTGCGCCCACGCGACGCCGGAATGGCGAGCTTGCGCTTCGAGCGCCACAGGATTATTCGGGATCATCGAACCCCGAGCAACGACCGGATCTCCAGATATGACCAAGACACGCACGGAAACGGATTCGTTCGGGCCCATCGAGGTGGATGCGAGCCGCTACTGGGGCGCGCAGGCCGAGCGTTCGCTTGGCAACTTCAAGATCGGCTTGGAGAAGCAGCCCCAGCCCGTCGTGCGCGCGCTCGGCATTGTCAAGCGTGCTGCTGCCGAGACGAACATGGGCT
>JBKJYG010000242.1:0-3455 GCA_046715905.1 Hyphomicrobiaceae bacterium
CACCAAGAGGGAGAACGTGGCCGAGCAGCCGCAGCGCCGCTACGAAGGGGAACGGCGCGCCGTCAGTGGCACGCCCGACTGGGCGCCGTGGGCACAACGCGGCCAAGGCGGCGGGGGCGGGGGCGGCGACGGACGGCGGCAAAGGTCGCAGCCCAAGAGCCTGTTCGACATGCTCTTCAATTGAACAGCGAAGCTCTCGGTGCACCGCGTTGAGCGTCGGGTGTGTCTTGGACCGCCGAACGACCTAGCCGGGCTGAGCGTTGGGTCAGGGCTCACGACGGCAGTCGAGCCCACTCGAACACGGCAACCCTACATCGAAAGAATGTTCGTGAAGTCTCCGAGCCTCCTTTGGTTTACACAGGATCTGCGGCTTGCCGACCATCCTGCGCTGACAGGGGCGGCCGAGCGCGGTCCCGTCATTCCGATTTATGTCCTGGACGATGAGACGCCTGGTCATTGGCGGATGGGGGGTGCCAGCCGCTGGTGGCTGCACGGCTCCCTGGCGGCCTTGGCCGAGGCTCTGGCCGGCAAGGGCTCGCGTTTGATCTTGCGGCGGGGTCGCGCGTCGGAGGTGCTGGCCGAACTGGCGCGCGAGGTGGACGCGCGGCAGGTGCACGCAAGCTGGGGTGTCGAGCCCTGGATGCGTCAAGCGCAGGACGACCTGGGTTCGGCGCTCGCGAAAGAGGGCCGAGAGCTGCGCTTGTACGACGGCACGTTGTTGTTCAACCCGAGCACGCTGGCGACGCAGGATGGCAGGCCGTTTCGCGTCTACTCGCCCTTTGCCAGGGCGGCGATGGCCTTACCCCCGCCAAGGTCCCCATTGCCTGTCCCGGCTCAAATCGCTTCGCCGTCGCGTTGGCCGGGGAGTGATCGTCTCGACGACTGGGCGCTCCGTCCCATCAAGCCGCATTGGACCGGGCCGGATTGGGCGGCAGGTCTGAGGGCGAGATGGCAGCCGGGCGAAGTCCATGCCCAACACCGGCTGCGGAGCTTCATCCAGGACGGTCTTCAGGCCTATGCGGTCAAGCGCAACGATCCCGGCATCGACGGCACGTCCCGTTTATCGCCGTCGCTGCATTTTGGCGAGTTGAGCCCCAACGCCTGCTGGCATGCGGCTCGAACTGGCCTGCCCAAGCCTGCGGCTGGCCGGGCAGCGAACATGAGCAGCCCTGGTCGCGACAAATTACTGAAGGAGCTGCTGTGGCGGGAATTCTGTCAGCACCTGCTGTCTCAATTTCCCGATCTACCGACGCGGGCGTTCCGTCCCGAGTTCGACGCCTTTCCCTGGCGGCCCGACCGAGCGATGCTCAAAGCCTGGCAGCAGGGCCGCACCGGTTACCCGATGGTCGATGCCGGCATGCGCGAGCTGTGGCAGACCGGCTACATGCACAATCGCGTGCGGATGATTGCCGCCTCGTTTCTGATCAAGCACTTGTTACAGCCATGGCAGGACGGACAGGCTTGGTTCTGGGATACCCTCGTCGATGCGGATCTGGCCAGCAATGCTGCGAACTGGCAATGGGTGGCCGGATCAGGTGCGGACGCGGCGCCGTATTTTCGGATCTTCAACCCGGTGCTGCAGGGCCGGAAATTCGATTCCAGCGGCGCCTATGTCCGCCGCTATATCCCAGAATTGGCGGCATTGCCGGACGATGCCATTCACGCGCCGTTCGACGCTCCGCCGATGGTCCTTGCCGCGGCCGGCGTGACGCTGGGGAAGACCTATCCAGAGCCCATTGTCGAGCACGCACCGGCTCGCGCTCGAGCCCTCGCGGCGCTGGCGCAACTCAAAACCGGTCAATCCCGCGAGCGCTAAGCGGAAGGCCCCGCGCCCCAGGGGTAAGGCCTGGATTTCGCCCGCACTTGCCTTCAAAACGGGCGTGGTGACGTATTTGTGCTGAATACAATTTCGGGCAAATCTGCTAGGAAGACCTGACCGCAGCTCAGGAATTAGGCATGACTGGCGTTCGTCTCCAGCACAACTTCGGCGGTCGACGGTTTTGGTTCGGCATTATCGCCGGGGGCAGCTTTGCCCTCACCGGGTTGTCGGGGTGTGACCAGCCTTCCGCCAACCCCGACAAGCAGGTCAAAGCTGCGGCCCCGCCGCCCGTCGTATCCGCAACGCAGCCACGCGTGCAATCCTTGATCGACTGGGACGAGTACACGGGGCGCTTCGATGCGGTCGAGGCCGTCGACGTCCGCGCCCGGATTTCGGGCTATCTCGATCGGGTGATGTTCAAAGACGGTCAGGAGATCAAGAAGGGCGATCTGCTGTTTGTCATCGATGCCAGGTCGTTCGAACGGGCTCTCGAGCAGGCCAAGGCGGAACTGGGTCAAGCCACCACCAAAGTGCAGAATGCGTCACTCGACGTTGATCGTGGCCGCCCGTTGATGGAGCGGCGCGTGATGTCGGAAAAAACCTACGACGATCGCGCCAGTCTTCTCCGCGACGCGCAAGCGTCCGTGAAGGTCGCCGAAGCCAAGGTTGCCAGCGTCGAACTCGATCTGGCGTTCACGCGCATCCAATCGCCCATCGACGGACGCATCAGCCGGGCCATGGTCACCGCGGGCAATTGGGTGTCGGCAGGCGCCAATGCCAATTCGACGGTGCTGACCACGATAGTGCGGCAAAATCCGCTTTACGTGTACTTCGACGTGAGCGAGGGCAATTACCTCAAGTATAAACGGCTCATGGCGCGCGGCGAACAGACGGGCGCCGGTCAGAGCGGGGCCAGTGTCGAGATCGCGACATCGGATGAGAGCTCCTACAACACCCGGGGCAAGCTCGACTTCATCGAAAATCGGCTCGATGCCGGAACGGCAACGATGCGAACCCGGGCGCTGGTGGACAACGACGCCGACTTGTTCTCGCCGGGGATGTTCGCCCGTATCCGCATCGCCGGCTCGGCCCGCTACAATGCGGTGCTCATTCCCGATGAGGCCATCGCCAGCGATCAGGCCAGCAAATACGTGCTGATCGTTGGCGAAGGCGACGTCGTTGTCCGCCGCGCCTTGACGCTTGGGCCCTTGCACGCTGGTTTGCGTGTTGTGCGTGACGGTGTGCAACCCGGCGAATGGGTCATCACCAAAGGCGCTCGCGCGCGGCCTGGCCAAAAGGTCGAAGTCCGACGCGAGGCGATCCGGGCGGGGTCCGAGGCCGCGAGCTCGCCACAAGGGACGCTTCCGGAAACGCGCCGTAACTGAGGTTTCATCCGTGCGCCTGTCCCGATTCTTCATCGACCGGCCAATCTTCGCTGCCGTGCTGTCGGTCTTCATCACCATTGTCGGTGCGATCGCCTACACGGGCTTGCCCGTCACGCAGTTTCCCGAGATCGTTCCGCCGACGATCACGGTGAGTACGAGCTACCCCGGTGCCAACGCGCAAACCGTCGCTGATACCGTCGCCGCCATCATCGAGCAGGAAGTGAATGGCGTCGATGGCATGATCTACATGT
>JBKJYG010000243.1:0-4594 GCA_046715905.1 Hyphomicrobiaceae bacterium
CCCCAAGCCGCCCGAAGCCTTGCAGTGGGGCGTGTTCGGACCCAAGGCGCTCAGCTATTTCGTCGGGCGGCACGGATTGGCTGAGGCCGCACAACCGCGCGAGGTGTTCTACCCGGTTCCCGATCAACAGGCGGCCGCCGTATTCGACCCTGCTTGGAACGAGGCATCATGCCTGACGCCGTCGAGCCTCGCCGTTCACTTATGGAACAACAGGCTCAAGGGGCTGAAAGGCACAGCTCCCCCGCCCTCGAGCTTCATCGGACGGCAGGCCGCCCGTCTCGATTTCGATATCGCGGCGCAGATCAACCTAACGCGGCAGAACCGCAGCAGTGCGTCATCGAAGGTGGAAGCCTTGCCCCGTGGCTGACGCTATGACGCTCGGAAGACCTCCGGATTGACAGCGTTCTCCCTCAACGGCCGCCCGTCGAACACCGACAGCACGTTCTCGGCCGCTTGGATTGACATCCGGTGCATCGCTTCGTGCGTCACGCCGGCGATGTGGGGCGAGCAGACGAGGTTGGGAAGCGTGAACAGCGGATTGTCAGGATCGGGCGGCTCACGATCGAAAACGTCGAGGGCGGCGGCCGGCAGCGTGCCATCCTTCAGCGCCGCATAGAGCGCGGCCTCATCGATGATGCCGCCGCGCGCGGTGCATACCAGATAAGCGGTGCGCTTCATCATGCGCATACGCTCGGCGTTGATCATGCCCACCGTTTCTTTGGTCTTGGGGCAATGCAAGGTGATGAAGTCGGCCCGCGGGATGGCCGCGTCGAGATCCGTCACCGGCTCGCACCCCGCCGCCCGGATCACCTCGGGCTTCACATAGGGGTCATAGACCATGACTTGCATTTCCATGGCCTGGCAGCGCTTGGCGGTGCGCGTGCCGATGCGCCCGAAACCGACGATCAGAACCGTCTTCTCGAACAGATCGGTGGCGATATACTCTGGCTTCAACCGGTCGGTCCAGCGGCTTTCCCTGACCAGCGCCGTGAGAGCTGGACCGCGCTTGGCCAACGTCAGCATGAAGGTCATCGCCTGCTCGGCAACCGATGGCGAGTTGGCGGTGCCAGCGATCATCACCGGGATGCCGGCGCGCGTCATGCCCGGAATATCGATGGCGTCATAGCCCACACCGGTTCGGGCCACGACCTTGATCGCCGGCGCGGCGGCGTGCTCGCTCATGCCAAAGCGCGTCGGCCCCAGGATGACGGCGTGCACGGGCGCGTGCTCTTTCAAGATCACCTGATAGGCGTCGTCCTGAGACAGGTAGGGGAACGCGATCGGCTCGACATCATCGCGCCGTTTCAGGATGTCGATACCGGCCTTGCCCATGCTGTCGGTGTACAACACGGTCTTCTTGTTGGTGGTCATCATCCCCGTCCCTTCGGTCATGATCGGTGCGCTGCTGGCGCATGATAGTTGAAGCTCACAGATCGGCAACGCCGGTGCGCTTCACGACGACGCCCGGACGCTGCCTGACATCGGGTTGCAGCTTGACGCCGAGCCCAGAGCCGGGGGGCACCGTGATCATCCCGTTGGTGATCGGCGGCAAGGCGGTCAGGTAGCGGTCATACCAGCCGTAGTAGAAGGCCCGCACGATCTCCTGCACGGCGCAATTGCGCACGTTGAGCGCCAGGTGCGTCGCGATCGTCAGCGCCACCGGTCCCGTGCAATCGTGGAACGCCACCGGCACGTGCCATGCCTCGGCCATGGTCGCGATCTTCTTGGCCTCGCTGGGACCTCCGCACCAGGCGATATCCATAATCACGAGGGACAGAGCTTCCAGCTCCAGGAGCTGGCGGAAATCCGCCCGGCCGCCGCGCGTCTCGCCGACGGCGATCGGCGACCGGGTGGCGCGCGCCACCTCGCCGATCGAGTGCATGTGATCCAAGAACACGGGATCCTCGACCCACATCGGTTGGATATCTTCGAGGGCCTGCGCGATCCTGATCGCCTGCGGCCGGCTCCACAGCGAGTGCAGCTCGCAGGCGATGTCCATGCGGTCGCCCAACGCCGCGCGAATGGCCTCGAAGGGTGCGAGACCCTTCCTTAGGTCAGCCGCGCTGATGGCGTAGCCCGCCGAGGCTTCCGCCGCATAATCGAAGGGCCAGATCTTCATGGCGTCGATGCCCATCTCGAGAAGGCTTGCGGCCAGCTCGGCGGGACGATTGAGGAAGGCATCCAAGTCTTCGAACGTGCCGGTCTTGGCCGTCAGACCGAAATTGTCGGTGCCTTGCGTCGGTCGCGTCTGCACGTAGGAGTAGCCCGCGCACGTGTTGTAGACCCGGATGCTGTCGCGGACGCGGCCGCCAAGCAGGTCGCAGATGGGCCGGTCGAGCGCCTGGCCGAGCAGATCCCAAAGCGCGATGTCGATGGCCGAGCGGCCACGCATTTCGGCGCTCGCGCCGACAAATCCGATGTAGCCTGTCAGATGAGCCTGATGCCGCTCGATGTCGCGCGGATCCTTGCCGATCAGATAGGGCGCGATCGTGCCATGGATGTGGCCCTCGGCGGCGAGCGGGCCATAGAATGTTTCGCCAAGGCCCACCAGGCCTTCATCGGTCTCCACCTCGACCCAGAGCAGGTTGGGATGCTCCGCGCTTCGGATGGTCTCGATCGCCGTCACTTTCATACGCTTCCCCAGTGCTCGCGGTCGTCTCGACCGGCAGCCCGCTGTCCGGACGGACCCGCGCCGCCCGCTCCGCGCGATACGATCGCCTGTCAGTCTACGTAGCGGACCTGCTTCGAGCGAAGCAGCTCCTCGATGCCGCCGAGGTTGGTAAAACCCTCCCGGATCTTCTTCTGCGTCACGGCTTCGGCTGCCAGCACCGCGTCGATGCGAGGCAGCAACCGAGCCAGATCGGCTTGGGGAATGACGACAACGCCGTCCAAGTCGCCGATCACCACGTCGCCCGCCGTCACGCTGACGCCGCCGGCCACGATCGGGAGGCCCACCCGTCCCGGCCCGCTGCGCACGCAGGAGTTCGGCGTGACGCCGCGCGCGAACACCGGCAGGCCGACGGGCAGGATGCCGGCGAGGTCGCGCGCCATGGTGTCGAGCACGAACGCAGCGACACCCTTCTGCTTGGCGACAAGAACGACGTTGTCGCCGACGACGGCGGAGCGCTGGAAGGCTTCAGCGGCCACGACGATAACATCTCCGGGCTGGGCGAGCGACACGGCGGCCAGGATCGCGAGATTGTCGTCGGGCCCGGTCTCGCAGGTGAGCGCCGTCCCGACGAAGATGGCCGTGGCTGGATCAAGCGGCTTGATGGCTGCGTCGAGCGCGCCGCGACCCTCCATCGCATCGACGGCCTGCCCGGTCTGCACACCCTTGAGCCGGGCCAACGCCTCCGCGGAGGGACGAGGCCACGCTTTCCTTATCGTCAGAACGGGGGGATCTTCGAGCACGCCTGTCTCCCTGAGTTTTTTACACTCGCATCCTAATACGACGGATTAAGATACCCTAGCGCCATTGCCGCCGGCGCCACCCAGCGGTAGAGGTTCGCATGCAGCTTTACCTGCCCATTGCCGAGATTGCGCTCAGCCTGCCGATGCTCCTCGGGCTCGGCCTGGCAGTCGGCATTCTATCCGGCCTGTTCGGAGTGGGAGGCGGCTTCATCCTGACTCCGATGCTGATCTTCCTCGGCATCCCGCCTGTCATCGCGGTCGGAACCGGCGCCAGCCAGGTGGTCGCGTCCTCGGTATCGAGCGCGGTCGGCAACTGGCGGCGCGGCAACGTCGACGTGATGATGGGCGTCTACCTGATCATCGGCGGCATCATCGGGGCGACATCGGGCGTCGAACTGCAGCAGATGCTGCGCGAAAAAGGTCAGCTCGATCTCTTCACCACCTTGACCTATGTGGTGATGCTGGGCGTGGTCGGCGCCTTGATGCTCATCGAAAGCGTACGCGCCATGCGCAGCGAGGCCTTTCGCACGGGCAGCACGAGCATCCGGCGGGCCGGCCAGCACAGCTGGATCCAGGGTCTTCCGTTCAAGAAGCGCTTCCACACCAGCAAGCTCTACATCAGCACCCTGCCGCCCATCGGCATCGGCGGGTTCGTCGGCTGGTTGACCGCGATCATGGGCATTGGCGGCGGCTCCCTAATCGTGCCGGCGCTGATCTATCTGCTGCGCATGCCGACCCGGCTCGCGGTTGGCACGTCGAGCTTCCAGATCATCTTCGTCACTTCGTTTGCGACGGTGCTCCAATCGGTCCAGAACCAAGCCGTCGATCTGGTTCTCGCAGCGCCTTTGATCGTCGGCGGTGTCATTGGAGCGCAATACGGCGTCAGCTTGGCCTACAAGCTCAAAGCCGAACAGCTCCGCGCATTGCTGGCCTTGCTCGTGCTGGCGGTGGCGTTCCGCATGGCGGTGGGGCTGGTGGTGCCGCCCGGTGATGTCTACGGTCTCGAAATCTCGAACTGAAGCGAGCCGGAGGGTGCAGCGCAATAATGCGATTTCGCAGACGCAGTCCTAGTCAGCTGGACCCGCGAAGGCTTTGACGCCTCTAGCGGGAACTCGTATCGGGATACGTGCCTTGACCGCGTTGGCGCGCGCGGAATAGGCGACCCGACCGTCCGGAGAAGCGG
>JBKJYG010000244.1:0-3547 GCA_046715905.1 Hyphomicrobiaceae bacterium
GTGCGATGTCGTACCAGCGCCAGGAAGGCACCGTCAGCCGCCAGCGCGAGCCGTCGGCGCGCTCGACGCCGAAGCCCAAGCCCTCGAGGATCGCTTCGACCTCGGCGGCGCTGTATTCGGTCCCCGCGAAGGCGTTCAGGCGCGAATGGGACAGCACGCCCCACGGCGGCCACTGCGCTGGCCAGTCCGCTCGCACATCGACCAATCCGCCGAGAACTTCGCCGCCGGCGAGCTCCGCGATCAAACCCGCGGCGCGGTCGGCGGCGGCGGCGCAGGCCTCGGGGTCGGCGCCGCGCTCGAAGCGGTGGCTGGCGTCGGTCTTCATGCCGAGCGCCCGCGCGGTGGCGCGCACACGCGGGCGCGCGTAGTGCGCGCTCTCGATCAACACGGTGGTGGTGGTTGCCGACACTTCGCTCTCCAGGCCGCCCATCACGCCGGCCAGCGCCACCGGTCGGCGGGCGTCGGCGATCACCAGTAGCTCGGGGCTGAGCGCGCGCTCGACTCGATCGAGCGTCACCAGCTTCTCGCCCGCCCGCGCGCGGCGCACCACGATGCGCGGCGGCGCGGCGCCCGAGTCGTCGTCACCCGCCAAGCGCTCGAGATCGAAGGCGTGCAAAGGCTGACCGGTCTCCCAGAGGACGAAATTGGTGACGTCCACGACGTTGTTGATCGGCCGGTGGCCTATTGCTTCGAGTCGATTTTGCAGCCAGGCCGGGCTGGCGGCGATCCGCACGCCACGCACCACCCGCACCGCGTAGCGCAGGGCGCCGCAGCCCGGCTCGAGGTCGACGCGCACAGCCGCGGCGGTGCGGTCGCCGGATTCGCGCAGGGCTGGCACCGGTCGGCGCAGCGGCTGTCCGAACTTGGTTGCCAACTCGCGCGCCAGCCCCAGGTGATTCATGGCATCGGGACGGTTGGTGGTGACTTCCACATCCAGAATGGTGTCGCCGTCGCGCTGTTCAATCCCTTCGACCGCCAAGCCGACCTCGGTCAACGCAGCCGCGATCTCTGCGATCGCCGCGGGTAACTCGACGTACTGCGCCAGCCAGTCACGCGAGAACAGCATCAGCAGCTCCCCGCCCAGACGAACTGGCGCAGCAACCGCTCGTCGTTTTCGAACAGCAATCGAATGTTGGGGATGCCGTAGCGGATCATCGCCACGCGATCCAGCCCCAGCCCGAAAGCGAAGCCGCTGTAGACCGCGGGATCGATGCCGCACCCGCGCAACACCCGCGGATCCACCATGCCCGAGCCCAGAATCTCCATCCAGCCGCTGCCCGAGCACACCGCGCAGCCGCCACCGCGGCAGAACGGGCAGGTGATGTCGACCTCGGCCGAGGGCTCGGTGAAGGGGAAGTGGCTGGGGCGCAAGCGCACCCCCGTGTCGGCGCTGAACAGCCGCTGCACGAAGGCCAATAGCGTGCCCTTGAGGTGGCCAACGGTGATCCCGGCGGCCACCGCCAGACCCTCCACCTGGTGAAACATCGGCGAATGGCGCAGGTCGTTGTCGTGGCGGTAGACGCGGCCCGGGCAAATGATGCGGATTGGCGGTTGGCGCTCCAGCATGGTGCGGATCTGTACTGGCGAGGTGTGGGTGCGCAGCAGCCGCCCGTCTTCCAGGAACAGCGTGTCCTGCGTGTCGCGAGCGGGATGATCGGCCGGGAAATTGAGCGCCTCGAAATTGTGGAAGTCGTCCTCGACTTCGGGACCCTCTGCGACGCTGTATCCGAGCTCGGCGAAGATCGCTTCGATGTCGCGCTGGACCAGAGTGATCGGATGCAGCGTGCCGCGTTCGCACCGGCGACCTGGCAGACCGACATCCACTCCAGCCACGGGACGCTGGGCAGCGGCGTGCAGGCGCTCCGCCGCCACGGCCAGCCCGGACTCCACCCGCGCTTTCAATCGATTCACCGCCTCGCCGTAGGCGCGGCGCTCAGCCGGCGGCACCCGTTTGATGGCATCCAGGAGCCCGCGCAGAGCTCCCCGATTCCGACCAACCCAGAGCGAGCGCAGCGCCTCCCAGGCAGCGCGGTCGGGTAACGCCGACACTAGCGCTTCGAAACGGTCCCCCAACTCCTGAAGTTCCGTTACGGACGGGGGAGCCTGTTCTGCCGCCTCACCCGTCACCGTGAGAGCCTCCGCCGACGTCGCCTAGGACTTGCCCAGCGCCTTCTGGGCAACGGACACGACCTCGGCGAAAGCTTGGGGCTCGCGCACGGCGAGATCGGCCAGCACCTTGCGGTCGAGTTCGCTACCCGCCGCTTTGAGGCCGGAGATCAGGCGGTTGTACGACATGCCGTGCAGCCGCGCGGCCGCGTTGATGCGTAGGATCCACAGGCTGCGGAAGTTGCGCTTCTTGACCCGCCGGTCGCGGGTGGCATAGCCCATCGCCTTGTCCACGGCCAGCTTGGCCATGCGGTGAGCATTGCCCTTGGTGCCGTAGAAACCCTTGGCGGCCTTGAGGATTTTCTTGCGCTTGGCGACCCGCTTGTTACCGCGTTTGACACGCGCCATATCGAACCTCGTTTCTGCTCCGCCGAAGCTATCCGAGAGGAGCGGTTAGGCCCGCGCCGGCGGTTGGTACCGCCCGGGGGGCCGGGGCGCGGGAGGACAGGTCCGTTCCGCCGCGCGCCGCCTGTTGACTGGATGCTAATGGTCGGTTTTCTTCAGCTACTTCAACAGCAGCGCGCGAATGGTGCGCACCATACTCTTCGACACCAGGCCCGGCTTGCGCAGATGGCGCTTCCGGCTGGTGGTCTTCTTGGTCAAGATGTGGCTCTTCATCGAGTGACCGCGAACGACCTTACCGTTCGCCGTGACGCGGAAGCGCTTTACCGCCGAGCGGCGTGTCTTCTGTTTCGGCACGACTGATCCCCTCTGTAACTGGCGGAAACCGCCAGGGCCTTCGCCCCGAATTAACCAGCGGCTGATTCGGCGGCCGCCGTGGGCTTCTTGGGCCGCGATTGCTGTTTGCCCGGACCGATGATCAGGTGCATCCGGTTGCCGGCCATCTCCGCAGGTGACTCGACGATGCCATTCTCGCCGACGTCTTTGGTCACCCGCGTCAGCAGATTGTACCCCAAATCGGTGCGCGCCATCTCCCGACCGCGGAACTGGACCGTGGCCTTGACCTTGTCGCCCTCCCCCAGGAAACGGATGGCGTTGCGCAACTTGAAGTCGTAGTCGTGATCGTCGATGTTGGGACGGAACTTGATCTCTTTGACCTGAAAGATCTTTTGCTTCTTGCGCGACTCCTGCGCCTTCTTCTTCTGCTGGTAGAGGAACTTGCCGAAATCCATGATCCGGCACACCGGCGGCTTGGCGGTGGGTGCCACCTCGACCAGATCGAACCCTTGCTCGCGCGCCAAGCGGAGAGCCTCATCGATCAGTAGTACGCCCACTTGCGCGCCATTGGCGTCGATGACGCGGACTTCGCGGGAACGGATACCTTCGTTGGTGCGCGTAGCTTTATCGATACTCAGCTCACCCCCAGGGAGCGCCGGTCCGCGCGTGGGGCGCGGGCGGTGGGACGGCCGGGCCGCAGATC
>JBKJYG010000245.1:0-2575 GCA_046715905.1 Hyphomicrobiaceae bacterium
CAGTATGTTCGGTGGGACGGGTTCGACGGTGTTCTTCGTTACGCAGGCGCCGCCTCGAGGCAATGCACGCCGCTGGCCGCACGCGCGCAACAAAGGCGTCTTCGAAACTCTTCTTGTCCTCTAGCCACGCCGCGGATTTGTGTCATGCACGCGGCCTGTTGCACTTCTGTTCCGAAGGGGCACAGGCTATGCTAGCACGCATGACGACGGATCACGTGATGCCAGCGGAAGGACCGCTGGAGGGCATCAAAGTCCTCGACCTTTCCTCGGTGGTTATCGGCCCGATGACGGCGCAGTACCTCGGCGACATGGGGGCGGACGTGATCAAGATCGAACCCCCCGAGGGGGATATCACTCGTTCGATTGGCCCGCGCCGCTCGCAGGGGATGGGCGCGCTTTTCCTCGCCAACAACCGCAACAAGCGTAGCGTGGTGTTAGACCTCAAGAATGCTGACGGCCAGGCCGTGCTCCATAGGATGGTCGCCGACAGCGACGTGCTTGTGCACTCGATCCGGACATCCTCGGCCGAGCGCATCGGTCTCTCTTACGCAGCACTTGCTGCGCTCAACCCCCGGCTGATCTACTGTCACGTCAAAGGATTCTCGGACGCTGGCACGTATGCGGGGCGGCCGGCCTACGACGACATCGTTCAGGCGCTCTCCGGCCTGGCGATGCTGCAGAAGATCGCCGCTGGCGAGCCTCGCTACGTGCCCTCAATCATTGTCGACAAGGTCACTGCCGTCCACGCCGCGTACGCCATCACGCTCGCACTGTTCCACAGGCTGCGCACCGGCCGCGGTCAGCAGGTTGGCGTGCCAATGCTGGAAACCATGGTCGCTTTCAATTCGGCAGAGCACCTCGGCGGCTGCGTGTTCGAGCCGCCGGTGGGAAAGATGGGCTATGCGCCGATCCGCCAAGGGATGCGCCGTCCGTTCAAGACCAAGGACGGATATCTGTGCGTGCTCCCCTATACCGACACCAATTGGCAACGCTACTTCGAGCTGATCTCGCGTCCCGACCTCGCAGCGGATCCTCGCTTCGGAACCCAGGGCGGTCGTCAAAGCAACCTCGAGCTGGTGCTAAGCCATCTCGCGCAGCAGCTCACCACGCGAACAAACGCCGAGTGGATCGCCCTCCTTGGCGCCGCCGATATTCCGGTCGCGGTCGTCAACGACCTCGAAGATCTTATCCCCGACCCGCATCTGCAGAGTATCGGCTTCTGGCGTATGGTGGACCATCCCACCGAGGGGATGCTGCGGCTGCCCGCAAATCCGATCGAAATGTCGAACTCAAAGCCGTCCATTCGACGCCCTCCGCCAAGGTTGGGCGAGCATACGGCAGAGGTCCTGCGCTCATTCGGCTACGACGCAGCGGCGATCGAACGCTTGACGCTCCCGCCGCTAGTCGAACTCGAGATGCAACAACCTAAAAATGACTGATCAGCCGTGATTCCACGCACGCTATTTTCCGCCGAGCACGAACTTTTCCGCGACACGGTGCGCCGGTTTATAGAAGCCGAGATCACCCCGAATCATGCGGCGTGGGAAAAGGCTGGCGAGACGCCGCGCGAGCTGTGGCGGAAGGCTGGGCAAACCGGGCTCCTTTGCTGCAACGTCCCGGAGGAATATGGCGGGATGGGAGGCGAATTCCTGCACAGCTCGATCATGATCGAGGAGATGGCGCGTGCAGGCGCAACCGGCCCGACGTTCTATCTGCATTCGGACATCGTGCCGCCGTACCTCGTCGATTTCGGGACCGAGGAACAGAAGCGCCGCTGGCTGCCGAAGATGGCGACCGGGGAAGTCGTCGTGGCAGTCGGAATGACGGAGCCCTCCTCAGGCAGCGACCTGCAGGGGATGCGCACGACCGCTATTCGCGACGGCGACGAGTACGTCATCAACGGCCAGAAAGTATTCATCACCAACGGCCATACGGCGGACCTGCTGGTGCTCGCCTGCAAAACCGATCCGAAGGCCGGCGGAAAGGGCGTCAGCCTCATACTGGTCGAAACCGACCGTCCGGGCTTCCAACGCGGGCGCCACCTGGAAAAGATCGGCTGCAAGGCGCAGGACACGGCGGAATTGTTCTTCGCCGATCTTCGCGTACCGGTCTCCAATCTGCTGGGGGAGGAGGGCCGTGGCTTCTACCACCTCATGACGCAGCTCACCCAGGAGCGTTTGATCCAGGCGATTCGCGCCGTCGCCGCGGCGGAGGTCGCGTTGGAATGGACCATCGACTATGTGAGTCAGCGCGAGATGTTCGGACAGAAGCTCGCCGATTTTCAGAATACCCAGTTCAAGCTCGCGGAGATGCACGGCGAAGTTCTCGGGCAGCGCGTATTCGTCGATCGCTGTGTGGAGCTCCACTTGCAAAAACAGCTCGATCCAGTCGATGCCGCCGCCGCCAAAATGATCACGACGGAGACGCAAGGCAAGGTTGCCGACCAGTGTCTGCAACTGTTCGGCGGGTGGGGCTACATGTGGGAGTACCCCATCGCGCGAGCTTTTGCGGATGCCCGCATGACGCGGATCGGCGGCGGGGCGACTGAGGTCATGAAGCAGATCATCGGGCGCAG
>JBKJYG010000246.1:0-3400 GCA_046715905.1 Hyphomicrobiaceae bacterium
TTCTCCGGCCGATGTGCTGGTGGGGTTCGTGCAGCAGCGGGGTGGGGATGCCGAGCAGCAAGCTGCCCTGAAACGGGTGATCGATGCGCGCGGGCGCGTGTTTATCCAGCGGCGCGTCGAAGTCGTGGGGCCGGTGGTGTCGAGCGAGCTGAGGATCACGGGCTTTATCGCCGTGGTGGCGTCCTTGTTCGCGATCGTGGCCTATGTCTGGTTCCGCTTTGAATGGCAGTTCGCGGTCGGAGCCATTGTCGCGCTCTTGCATGATGTGCTGCTGACGGTCGGGATCTTCTCGCTGTTCCAGTTCGAGTTCGATCTGTCGATCGTTGCCGCGCTGCTCACGATCCTGGGTTACTCGGTGAACGACACCGTCGTCGTCTCGGATCGCATTCGTGAGAATCTGCGAAAGTTCAGACGGATGGAGCTCAACGAGCTTCTCGATTTGTCGATCAACGAGACATTGTCGCGCACCATCCTCACCGGCAGCACGGCAATCGTCGTGCTGCTGGCTCTCTACATTTTCGGCGGTGAGGTCATTCGAAACTTCAATTTCGCGATGTTGTTCGGCGTCATCATCGGCACCTATTCGTCGATCTTCATTGCCGCCCCCCTGCTCGGATATCTCGGGGTCAAGAGGGATAACGCGCCGGGTTTCGACAAGACGGCTGCACGGTCGAAGGCCTAGGTGGCATGCCGGGAGGAGAAGGCAAAGCGGGTTTTTTCCCGGGTCGGGCATCCATTGATGGCTATGGTAATGGTGGCTTCCGCTTTGCCCAGATGAGCCATCGCGGCTCGATCCTGTGCCTGCCTTCGGGCATTGGGGCGTGGGACGTCGAGAGCGCGGCTGACATCAAGCCCGACACGTTCGATCGCATCTTCGAGGTGGCCGGGCAGATCGGCTTCGTGCTGCTGGGGACGGGCGTGACGCAGGTGTTTCCGTCTTTGGACGTGCGTCAGCGTTTTGCCGACGCCGGCATTGGCCTGGAACCGATGACGACCGGCGCCGCATGCCACACCTACAACGTGCTGCTTGGCGAAGGCCGGGCCGTGGCCGCCGCCTTGATCGCCGTTGCTTGAGGAGACCTCGATGAAATTTGCTCTCGCGAGCCCGGGTTCGGCTTTGCTCACGGGCTTGGTGCTTTGCGCGGTTATTTTGGTGCTTTGGGTATTGACCTCCGGCGTTGACCAGCTCGGCCTCATCTCCTTTCTCATCCGCTGGCTGCATGTGCTCGGGGCCATGATTTGGGTTGGGCTCATCTGGTTCGTAAATTTCGTGCAGATCAGTGCGGTGCAGCAGGCCGACGATAGTGGCCGGGCCGCCCTGATGAAGCTCGTGGTACCTCGCGTGGGGGCGGCGATGCGGCATGTGGCCGGCCTCACCGCGCTCACCGGCTTTGCCCTCCTCATTGCGACGGGGTACCTGTTTGATCGCTGGGTGTTCAATTCGGCCGTGTACGTGGCTCCCGCCAAGCTGGCGCTGCTGTGGGGCGGAGCTCTGGCCGGCATCGCGATGTGGGCCATCGTGACCTTCGTTATCGGCCCGAACCTTAGCCTGCTGTTGGCCGACCCGCCCGCGCCGCAAGCGGCCCGTGTCCAGGCCGCACAGCGGGTCGCGACCTTCGCGCGCATCAATCTTGTGCTGGCGCTCCCCGTCACGCTGGTGATGATTGCCGCGGCGCATCTCTACTGAGGGCCCCGGTCGGTCGCTCGAGGCCACATCCAGATGGCAGATACCGGCGAGGTCGGGGATGGAAACTCCGCCAGGAACCCGGACAACCCGGTACGTCAACCAATCCTGCGGCCGGTTGCCGATGCGGCGCGCCAAGGCGAGCCAGACCGCTACATCGGGGCGCTATTGGCGCCGCGAGGCGTAGCCCGCGATTTACTGGCCCTCGCCGCGTTCGCCGCGGAGGTCGCGCGCATCCCGGCCCAAGTCTCCGATCCCCTGCTGGGTGAGATACGGCTCCAGTGGTGGCGGGACGCTATCCAGGGGATGGCCGAGCCTGGCCGTCGAACGGGTCATCCCGTGGCTGATGCCTTGGGCCAGATGATCGACGATCGGCGCATGCTGCACGGACCGGATGCCGCCGCCGAAAACGCTGTCCGCCAGGCGCTGATCGAGCGCATCGACGCGACAAGCTTCGATCTCCAGGGCAGCCTGCATGCCGACGATGCGGCCCTCGCGCGACATCTGTGGGGCCGAGAGGGGGTGCTTTTCGCCCTCGCCCTCACACTGACGCCGCGGCAGCATCCCGAAGCCGCCTTCGAGGAGCCGGCCTGTCGGTTGGCCGGCACCGCGTATGGCATCGCGCGCTTGCTTGGCCGCTTGCCGGCCCTCATGCACAACGGCGGTTTCCCGATCCCGCAAGCGCTGCTCACAGCGGCGGGCCTGCCCTCGGAGGAGTTGACCGCCGTTCCCCGGTCGCCGGCAACCGCGACCGCAGTGGCCAAAGCCGCCGATCGTCTGCAGGTCCAGGGGCGCGAGGCGCTCACGCAGGCGCGGCAGCATATTGCCCGATTGCGGCCTGCGGCACGCACGGCATTTTCACCGCTCGTCATGGTGGAGCCTTATTTTCGGCTTCAGACGGCCAGGAGACTTGAACTGCTGGACGGGATGGCGGAGATCCCGCAGCTGGAGCGCATGTGGCGCATGGCTCTGGCGCGTCTGACCGGACGGTATTGAGCGGACGGTCATCGCTCGGTGAAACGCGATCGCGATAGGGGGATCGGTCATGTGCGGTTGGACACGACGCCTGCTGGCCGTTGGCTTGTTGGTGTGCGCGGCTCCCGTGAGCGCCGTTGCCGAGCCGCGCATCGTCTGGCGCGTGGAGAACCCATTCCGCTTCTTTACCAATCCGGCGCATACCGAAATGCACCGCGCCTCGTTTGCGGCTCTCTCGGAGGCCGAACGCCGGCAACCGGTGCTGGCCGTCGAACGGGCGCTGGCCGAGCGCCATAACGGCGAGGGATGGGCGGCAGGCGTCCTCAAGTCGACCTGCTGGGACGCGGCGCGCAACCGGCACGCCTGCAAGGGCCAGAGTGACTATCTCAATCCAACGATGCACCGGATCGTCGCTGAGTTGAGCGGCATCGAAGAACAGGCGGGCGTCGATTGCACATGGCTGACGGCACCGCACGGGGGGCGCGGCCGCGGGCAATCCTTAACGGTGCCGTGCGATACGCCGGTGGCGCTCGATATCCCCTATCCCGGCGGCGCGGCAATCAGCATCCAGATCGGCGCCGTGCCGGTCGCGGGCGAGGACGTCCGGGTCACCGATCTGATGATCGTCGGCATCGGCGACAGCTTCGGGTCGGGCGAAGGCAACCCCGACGTGCCCGTGCGCTTCTCGCGCGAGCGGGCCATGAACTATGGCGATGCCAAGAAGGACGCCGAGCTGGTTGG
>JBKJYG010000247.1:0-4151 GCA_046715905.1 Hyphomicrobiaceae bacterium
GGCTGACCGCCAAGCCCGAAATGCGTTCGCCGAACCGCTTCGCAAACACGGCGGGCTCGGAGGTGCGGGCGGTCTGCCGCGCCACGGCCTGCACCACGGCGAGCAGGTTCTTGGCGCGGTGGTTGACTTCCATCATCAACAGGCTTGCGTGCTCCTCCGCTTCCTTGCGCTCGGTAATATCTCGGGAAGAGGCAACGAGGCGCACGGGCGAGCCATCGGCCGAGGGCACGGCTGTGACCTTCACGTCCCACCATTTTGGTGTGCCCTTTGCCGTTGGACAAAAGGCCGAAAAGTGTCCGATTTCACCGGTCTTCGCTTGAGCCATCGCCTCTTCGACCTGCGGCCGTGCTTCCTCCGGGAACAGTGTCGACCAGCGCTTGCCCGCGATTGCGGTGAAATCGTCGATTTCCATGGCCCACTGACCGTTGATGTTCATTGCTTCGAGGCAGCCGTTGACATTGACAATGTTGACGCAGTCGGGGCTTGCCTCGAACAAGCTCTTGCTGTGGGCCTCGCCTTCACGCAATGCGGCCTCGTACCGCTGTCGTTCCGACAAATCGTAGATGTGAGCGACGACCCCAAACCGGCCATCCGGCAGCATCACCCGTTCAATTTTCCAATCGTAGCTCTCGACGTCGCCGCTATCGTGCCGGCGTTCTACGGTGCTGGGAAAATGGAAGGTCTCGCCGGTCTGCAGCGTGTGCTGAAAACGATCAATGACGTGACTGGCGAAAGGCTCATCCCATAGGACGTGCATCGTGTCAGCAAAGTCCCGGCCTAGCAGCGGGCTCACGTTGGCAAACACCTTCTGAGCGCCGGCGCTGACCTGCTGGATACGGAAATCAGCATCGACGGTGTAGACGCCGAATGGCGAGTTCTCGACGAGGTAGCGGAAACTGTCGTGCGCTACGCGCAGCGCTTCCTCGGCGCGGGCTCGTTCGAGCCGAACGTAGAGCCGCGCCGCGACTTCCGTCAACAACTCGGCGTCCGCCGGGTGCCACACCGTCGGTTCGCCGCGCGACGCGTGCAAGATGAACTTCCACTGCCCGTCGGCAACGTAGCTGGCGTTGATAAGTGAGCCGACGCCTAGGGCTGTGAAGTGTTCGACTTCTCAGCCTGTCGCGGATCACGGCTGACATCGTCGATGATGATCGTTCGCCCCGCGGCCAACTCGGCTCTCTCCGCTTCAGTGTGGAAATCGCTGATGCGGTACTCGCCCAGCAGGCTGGTGCGCTCGGGGGCATGATGATCATAGACAACCCGGCAGAGGTTTTGTGCCTCGTCGACCTGCGCCACGAGACAATGCGCAAGGCCGAGGTGGTTCGCGACGAACTCGGTGGTGACGCGCATCACCTCATCGGAGGAAGAGAGCGGCGCGAATGCTTCTTGCAGATCCTCGAGGAACGCCATGAGGTGTTCGCGGCGCTTGCGTTCGGTGATGTCCTCCACCAATCCGAACATGCGGTCAGCGATCCCATAGGCTTCAGAAATATATTTCCCTTGCGCACGGATCCAGCGCGCTTGCCCGTCGATGCGGCGGATCCGGCACTCAAATGACCAGTCCCGGCGCTCTGCCAACGCCGTCTTCAAGGATAAGGCGACCTCGGCCCGGTCCTCGTCATGCACGTGCTCGAAAAACATCCTGTAGGTCCACTTCGGCAGCAGCTCCTGGTAGCCGAAAATCTGATCGTGTCGTAATGAACGCCAGGAACCGTAGTCCTTGAGATTGAGTTCCCAAGCGCCCAGGCGGGTCGCCTCCAGCGCAAAGCGCCATCGCGCCTCGCTCTCGCGTACCGCAACCTCGCGGGCGTCGATCAAAGCCGAAGCCGATGAAAGAGCGCTATTCACCTCATCGAGCTCCCGTACCATCGTCAACGGAGTGGTCGGTGATCGGCCATCGCCGACCGCGCTCGCCGCGCGGGACACGGCCTCGACCTGTTCATGCATGAAGCGGCCGACGAGGAAGGCCAGTCCGCCGGCGATTAATAGCGCCGCGAGCCCGAGCACAAGCATCGTGCTTTGCGTGCTTTGAAGCGGCGCTTCGAGTTGCGACGTAGGCAACCCAACAACAACGGTCCAGCCTGCGCTCGGGAGGTTGGAGAAAGAGCTGGTCATGCGAACCTCGTCGGTCGTGAGGTCCGAAAAATTGCCGCGCTGGCCCGTCGTGCGCGCATCCAGAAGCGGTTTGGAGGCCATCCGACCGACCAAGGCCTCGGCATTGTGCGTCCGCGCCACGATCATTCCGCGACTATCGACGAGACCGCCGATCCAGTCCTGCGGCAGGTGCTCCTCGCGCAAGACCTCGGTCAGCTCCGCTGGATGAATTCCGATGGTGACAACGGACACCACCGCCCCGTCCCGGAACACCGGAGCCGCCACCGAAAACAGATCCGTGCCAACGATCTGACCCACAAACAAGTCAGATACGACCGGGACCTTGCGAGCCAGGGTTGCTTGAAGGTGTGCGGGGTTGCCATACTTGGGCAACAACGAGGCGAACGGCTGGCGGGTATTCAAAAGTTGAAGGCCGTCGCGGTCGACAAGGAGAACAGACCGGCCCCGACTATTTGCTGTTACGACCCGCCTCGCCAACGCGTAGAACTCGCTCAAGTCCGACTTCAGGGCGTTTGGGTCTCGGGAAAGTGTTACGGCAAGTTCCTGGATCGACCGCAGGTGCCGCTCCACCGTCGCCGTCGCGCCCCTGGTGCGTTGATCCAGCTCGTTGAGCAGTGCAATGCGTTCGGTCGAGGAAAGCCGATGCAGCACCAGTCCGGCAAACAGCAGCAACGGAACGGCCGCCGCCAGCGTCAGCGCAAACAGCCAGGTGCGGACCCCAAGACGGGCCTCGCGCAGAAGGGCGGCGGGACGGATCCGACGTCCTCGTGCCGCAGGCTGAGCGGACATCTGTGTCGTTACCGGCAAATTCACTCTGCTTGCCTCGCCGTCTCTGGAGCCGATGGTTTAAATCATGTTCGAGAAACGTCCAAGGTTATGCTTGCTGAAGTGACGTGAACACCGGATCCATGTTGCGGCGGTGGCCAGAGCAGAAACAGTGTTCACTCTCAAGCTTTGCTTTTTTGAGTCAAAAGTGACGAATCGGCGACAACGTGCAGCTTCCGCAGCAGTATCCGTCCCGCAACTCCCCCAGAACTGCACCCGGGCAACAGAGAGGCAAAAAATGGATCTCAAGGGATTAATTCGTAGCATCCCGGATTATCCGAAACCCGGGATCCTGTTCCGGGACGTTACGCCGCTTCTTGCGGACGCGCAGGGGTTCAAGGCGGCCATCGCCCGCCTTGCCGAACCATATCGGACCGAGCCGATTGACGCCGTGGTCGGCATCGAGGCGCGCGGCTTCATCACCGCCGGCGCGATTGCGGACCGGCTCGGCTGCGGTTTTGTTCCGATTCGCAAGAAGGGCAAGTTGCCATGGCGCACGCTGGCCCAAGATTATGCCCTCGAATACGGCGTCGATCAGATGGAAATCCACGAGGATGCGTTGGCCCGGGGACGGCGCGTTCTGATCGTCGACGATCTGATTGCGACGGGAGGGACCGCCGAAGCCGCCATCAAGCTCGTCAGACGGCTTGGAGGTGAAATCATTGGCGCGGCCTTCATCATCGATCTGCCGGACTTGGGCGGCGCCGCACTGCTGAAGGGGCTCGACGTCAAGGTGCACGCTCTGATGGCGTTTGGCGGCCACTAACGAGCCCGGTTGCCGCTAGACCCGGCGATGAGGTTCGCGCTTGGTCCAGCACCCGAGGCTTTTATATCGCGGTCGATAATCTTATGTGTGCTCGGCACGAGGAGGCTGCGGCTTATGAAAATCAACGGCCGTCATTTTCGGACGATCTGGCTGGCGTCCGACCAGTGGTCGGTCGAGATTATCGATCAGACACGGCTGCCGCATCGTTTCGAGACCTTGCGGCTCGCCAGCGTCGAGGACGCCGCCCGTGCGATCAAAACCATGCAGGTGCGCGGCGCGCCGCTGATCGGGGCTACCGCCGCTTATGGCCTGGCCCTGGCCATGCGCTCGGATGCGGTCGACGCCTCGCTGGCTCATGCCGTTGCGTATCTCAATGCCCAACGCCCCACGGCCGTGAACCTGCGCTGGGCCCTGGAGGAGATGCGCCGGGTTCTGGCGCCGCTTG
>JBKJYG010000248.1:0-5733 GCA_046715905.1 Hyphomicrobiaceae bacterium
CGATAGTACCAACCGCATACGGTGACCTTCGTCCGGGAGCAAGCCTATGCTGCAGCCATTTCTGGGAATAAGGCACCCGATCCTTGGGAAGGTGGCCCTGGCCACCGCCCGGCACGGAGTTCAGGCTGCAGCCGTCAGGCCGCGTCCCACAAAGCCCATGAGGAACGCGGAACCGGCAGCCGAGCTGGGCATGCCTGTTCACGAAGAGAACACATCGAACCGATCAGAACTTGGTGCTGGCACCAAACCGGAACAATTGCTCGCTGTCGTAGGATTCCTTCAGAATGGCCCAGCCGAGGTCGGCGCGCAGCGGCCCGAGCGGCGAATCCCAGATCAAGCTCGTACCGGCAGAGACACGGATGTTGCTCGAGTCGACGATTTGGATGGTCCTGCCTGTAGCCAAATCCAATTGACCGTTGAGGGCTTGCGTCGACGCCGAAACGCCGAACAACGAGCCTGCATCGACGAAGAACGCGCCCTTGATGCCGAGATCGTCAGGCACGAACGGCAGGGGAAAGCGCACCTCGGCGGTTGCCGCCCAGAAGGTCGCGCCGCCCAGCGCGTCATTGGTCGAAAGATCGCGCGCGCCATACCCGGCCTTGTTGAAGCCGCGCAACGTTTCACCACCCTTGTAGAAGACGTCGATCAGGCGAACCTCATCTCCGCCCCAGCCTTCCACGTGACCAGCCGTGGCCCGGCTGACAAAGGTGATTTTTTCGGTGATCGGGTAATAGTATCGACCCTCAGCCAGAAAGCGCACATACTGCACGTCGCCGCCGAGACCCGCGAAGTCCGCACCCGCCGTAAAGAAGTAGCCAGCCGTCGGGTTCTTGGGATGATTGCGCTTGTCGTAGGTGACGGCGGTGCCGACGAGGGACGTATAGTACACGCCTTCCGCATCCCGGATGGCCCGTGACGCGATGCGCCCGTCGTCTCCCAGCACGCGATCCACGTCGTAGATCTCGTCGCGCGACAGCGAATAGTAGGTGTTCATCCAGAAATTTTCAGACAGCGGGAAGCCGAGACGGAGGCTGCCCCCCGTCTTGCGGTTGCGGAATGCCGCGTATTGCGTCTGGCTCACGTCCTTATGGAACAGGTCGAAGCCGGCCGCCAGGTTCCGGTCGAGGAATCGCGGCTCAGTAAAGCTGAGATCGACCTGCGTGCGCTCCATCGATCCCGACAGCTTGATGCGGAAGAACTGGCCATTCCCCATCAGATTGCGCTCGGTCAAGCTGATGTCGCCAATGACGCCCTCGCTGGTGGAGTATCCGGCGCCGAACGACAGCTCGCCCGTGGGCTGCTCGAGCAGCTCGACGTCGACGATAATGCGATCCGGCGCCGAGCCGGGCTTGCGCTTGACTTCGACGGTCTTGAAAAACCCGAGGCCCTGCAAACGCTTCCTGGCTCGATCCAGAAGCAGCGGGTTGAAAGCGTCGCCTTCCGCCAACCGGAACTCACGGCGAATGACGTGGTCGCGCGTCCGCGTGTTGCCGATGAAGTTGATGCGCTCGATGTAGACCCTGGGGCCTTCGTCGATGGCATAGGTCAGAGAGATGGTCCGAGAACCCCCATCACGGTCGGCCTTGGGCCGAACGCGAGCAAACGCATAGCCCTGCTCCGAGGTGGCCAGCGTCATGCGCTCGACCGTCTTGTCGATGTCGGAGGCGTTGTAGACATCGCCCGGCTTGGTCAGCATATCGGGCTGCAGGACCGCAGCGTTCACGCCCGCCAGCCCGTTCTCGATTTTCACATGACCGAATTTATAGACGTCGCCTTCCTCGAGGACGAAGGTGATGAAGAAGCCGTTGCCGTCGCGATCAAGATCGGCATTGGCCGAGATCACGCGCGCATCGGCATAGCCGTTCTTCAGGTAATACTGCCGCAGCAATTCACGATCGAGCGACAGCCGGTCCGGATCATAGAAGGCTGTGCCCTTCAGAAAATCGAACCAGTTCTGTTGCGTGGTGGTGATAATGTCGCGCAGCTGCTGGTCGGAGAATGCGCGATTGCCGATGAATTGGATGCTTTTGACCTTGGTGGCGCCACCCTCTTTGATTTCGAATACGAGGTTGACGCGATTCTGGTCGAGCTCAATGAGCTTCGGCTCGACGCTGGCGGCAAACCGGCCTTGACGGCGGTACACATCAAGGATGCGTTGCACGTCGGCTTGGACCTTGGAGCGGGTGTAGACCGCCCGGGGCTTGAGTTGCACCTCGCCTTGCAGCGTCGCCTTGTCGACCTCCGAGTTGCCCTCGAAGGCCACCTGCGAGATGACGGGATTTTCCGCGACCGTGATGACCACGACCGTGCCCTGGCGGTCGATCTTGACGTCGGCGAACAAGCCCGTCGCAAACAGCGCCTTGAGCGATTGATTGACTTTGTTCGGGTCGTAGGCGTCTCCCACCGTAAAGCGCAGGTAGGATCGCACGGTTTCCGGCTCAACCCGGCGATGACCCGTGACCTGGATGTCCCGGATCCGCCCATCCTGGGCCTGCACGGGCGTACCGATAACGCAAGGCGCACCAAAACCAACGCATAGACCGCCGAACAAGGCAAACGTCAGTAGCAGGCTGGGTCCCCCGACCCTAGTCGTCCGATACTTTGGCATTCTGAGCGTCTGCCTCTCGGTTCGCCGGGTCCCCCGTTACGACGACAAGCTTGCCGGCGGCCAAGCCATCGTTTCGTCTAGCGATCAGGCTCGCGCATCATGCGCATGCCGTCTCGCTCACGCTACGCAACTCCGTCCTTGATCTGCTTGCGACACCTCCCCCGAGGCACCTCGACTGGCACACTCAATAGTCCGACCTGGAGCGACGATAGCGATCCGAGGCCCCCAGCGGGCCGGGGGTTATTCGTCCGCCGACGCCGCTAAACACAGATTTTTTAACGATTCCGTAGGAGATAGGGAAGTGGCAAGAATGCCCCAGGGCCGCCTTTTGCGAAACCGGCGGCTCAACCAATTCCCAGCTTGCGCATGATATCGCTGAAAACGGCGGCGAACATCATGGTTGCGAGAATGGCCAGACCGATTTTGAAACTCAATTCCTGCTTTCGTTCATCCAGCGGACGTCCGCGAATGCCCTCGAGGGCATAGAAGAAGAGATGGCCGCCGTCCAAAACCGGGATCGGGAGCAGATTCATGATCCCGAGCATAATCGAGAATACGGCGATCCAGCTGAGAAACCCGGAAAGACCGCTTCGGCTTGCGTGCGCCGTCATTTCAGCGATGGCGATCGGTCCGCCGATGTCGCTCTGCTTCTGGCCGGTGTAGATCTTGGCGATCGCGCCTGGCAGCTTCGGCAGCGCCATGATGATCTGGCCGGCCACGTAGCCCGTCTCGCGAACCCCCAGATCAACCGATTCCAGCAGGGTATGGGATTTGTGCTCCCACTGGTCCGCGCCGACGCCGCGCTTGATCCCGATCGCTCCGACCTGGATCTTATTGCCGATTGCGTCCGTGATTTCCCGCAGCTCGGGAGTGATGGTCGCCGCCATCTGCGTGCCATTGCGATCGATCACGAACGCAAGCGGTTGTCCCGCGCTCTGGCTGACCAGCCTTTGCAGATCCGAAAAGCGGGCAATCGGGCGACCTTCGATCTGCACGATGCGATCGTTCGACATCAGCCCGGCTTTGGCCGCGGCGCTGTCGGGCAGCACCTCATCGACGATCGCCGCCGAGCTGTAAGTGCCCAGCGTCCAGAAGGTAAGGATCATGATCAGAACGGCGGAAAGGATATTGAACGCTGGCCCAGCGGCGACCACGGCCGCCCGCGCCGACAGCGGCTTGCTGTGGAACGCGCCATCTCGATCGGCGGCCGGGAGCCGCGCTAGCGCATCTTTCGATGGGGCGCTGGCACTGTTATCGTCGTCTATGAACTTGACGTAGCCGCCGAGGGGAAGCCAGGCCAACCGCCAGCGGGTACCATGCTTGTCTTCAAAACCGACGATTTCCCGGCCAAAACCGATTGAAAATGCCTTGACCTTCACGCCGCACCACCGGGCAACGAGGAAATGCCCCAGCTCGTGGATAAACACGACGATTGTAAGCACCAGCAGGAAGGCGCCGAGCGCGTATCCGAAATTCAGCAGGGAATCCAACGCATTGCTCCTGAAAAATGAGTGGAGAGACAGCCCCGTAGGCCGTTCGAACTCAGCAACCTTCGTGCCAGTTATCCCGGATCATCGATCGTGGACCTCACCTGCGCCGAAACGGCGTCAATTTCAAGGACCAGAAGGTTCTGGGCGCGGCAATTCAGGGGGATGTCCACGTCATCCACCGTTGACCCGGCGCCCTGAAGAGAGCCTTAACCCCACGTCAGCAGCGCCCGGGCGGGCGCTTGGATGTTGATGAGCGCGGCGATGATGGCAGCGGCCACGGCCGCGAAGATCAAGCCGTCCACGCGGTCCATGAAGCCGCCATGACCGGGGATGAGGCCGCTCGCATCCTTCACCCCATGGCAGCGCTTCAAAGCGGATTCCATCAGGTCTCCGAGCTGAGACACGAGCGCTAATACGGCGGCGGTCGCCATGAGATGCAGCGACGAAAGGGCAAAGCCCTGGGCGAGCACCCACCCGGCGGCGACGGCTCCGACCAGGGCTCCACCCAGACCCGACCAGGTTTTGTTGGGTGAGATCCGCGGCAGCAGCTTTGGCCCCCCGATGCTCCGGCCCGCGACATAAGCCAGAGTGTCGGCTGACCAGACGACCAGCAGCAGGAAAATGCTGGCCTCCAGCCCAAGGCTCGAGGCGCTTCGAAACCACATCAACGAAATCGCGGCCGAGCCGACATAGACGACGCCGAGCGCCGACATGCGGCCGAGACTGTCAAAGCCGAGGAGCGCCGCCAGGATTGCGCCGACAAGAACGCACATGGCTCCAAGGACGGGCTGACCCAGCGCCGTCAGCGCGATCGCCGCCGCGACTGCACTCGCGTGACTGATGAAAATAATGTCGAATTCGGATCGCCGCACGATGCGTCCCCATTCCCAGGTGACGATCACCGAGACGGCGAGTACGAGAGCCGCAAACGACCATACGCTGGTCCATGTCAACGCCAGCGCGATGGCGGCCAGAACCAGTCCCGATGCCAACCTGATGCCGAAGTCGCGCGGCAGTGTCGACGCAGGTTCGGAGGACGGTTCGATCACGGGCAGCCCAAGGTTCAAAAGGATTGGTTGTGGTCATCGGAGGGCGCCAACCCGCCGAAACGTCGCGACCGGCCCTGATAGGCCAGGATGGCGCCTTCCAGGAGATCGCGACCGAAATCGGGCCAATGGGCATCGACGAATACAAATTCGGTGTAGGCGCATTGCCAGAGCAGGAAATTCGAAAGCCGGAGCTCGCCGCTGGTGCGGATCAGCAAATCCGGGTCGGGTATATCGGCCGTCTCCAGTGCTGAGGCAAACTGCCCTGCATCAATGTCGGCGGCCTTGATTTCGCCGCGCTCGACACGCTCGGCCAGCCGCCGCGCGGCGCGTGTGATCTCAGCACGGGACCCATAATTGAAAGCGATGACGAGCGTCAAACCTGAATTGTAAGCGGTCAGCGATGTCGCCTCCTCAATCAGGGCGAGCAGCTCCGGGTCGACGTTATCGGCGCTTCCGATCACCCGGATGCGCACGCGATTACGGTGCAGGTCCGCCAGATCGCGGCGGATGTAGCGTTTCATCAATCCCATCAGGTAGTCGATTTCAGCAACCGGACGGGACCAGTTCTCCGACGAGAAACTGAAGA
>JBKJYG010000249.1:0-11575 GCA_046715905.1 Hyphomicrobiaceae bacterium
GCTATCGGGCGGCGAACGCCAGAGGCTTGCCGTGGCGCGCGCGATCCTCAAGGATGCGCCGATCCTGATCCTCGACGAGGCGACGAGCGCGCTCGACTCGGAGACCGAAGGCCGCATCAAGCGGGCGCTGGACACGCTGCGGGAAGGCCGGACGACCTTTATCATCGCGCACCGGCTGTCGACCGTTGCCAATGCGGATCGCATTTTCGTGCTCAATGAAGGACGCATCGTCGAACAGGGCCGCTTCCGCGACCTGGTGCAACAGGGTGGGCTGTTTGCGCGACTGGTGGCGGAAGGTGGGTTCACGGAGCCGGTCGAGCCTGAAGATGCCGAGAACCAACCCGGACCGTCGGCTTCGGAACTGGCCTGAATGCAGCGGCGGCTCTGATCTCCGGTTTGATCCGCCGAAGTCCGGGGGTCACAGACGCACTTACCGCGGAGCGGCAGCTTGCCCTGTCCGGACATATGCTTTAGGCATCGGTGAACCGGAGGAGAGCAGTCATGCCGCTCTATCGTTCATTCCTTTTTGCACCCGGCAATCATCCGCGGCGCGTCGAAAAAGCCCTCAATCTTGATGCCGACGGCACGATCCTCGATCTGGAGGACGCCTGTCCCATCGCGGAGAAGGTTGCCACCCGCGCGGTGGTGGTCGCCGCTTGCCAGCGTCCGCGCACGGGCCAGGGCTATGTCCGCGTCAACGCTCCGTCGACCGAGTTCGGCTATGCCGACATCGTCGCCGTGGTGCAGAAGGGGATCGACGGCATCGTTGTCCCCAAAATCGAGAGTGTCGATGAAATCCGGGCCGTGGAATGGGTGATCCATAACTTGGAGCGCGAGCGTGGTTTGCGCCCTGGTGCCTTTGATGTGATCCCGATTATCGAGACCGCGCGAGGGATGCAGAATATTGCCGCGATCACCGCGTCGGGAACGCGCGTCAAACGCATCGCATTCGGCGCTGGAGATTTCACGCTCGATCTCAATATCACGTGGAGCCGCGCGGAAACAGAGCTATTGCCCTATCGCAACCAATGCGTGCTGGCCTCGCGCGCGGCCGGAATAGAGGCCCCGATCGATACCGTTTGGGTCGACCTCAAGGACCCGGAGGGTTTCGCGCAGTCGGCCCAGCATATCAAAGGTCTGGGATTTCAGGGCAAGATGTGCATTTACCCCGATCAAGTGCCGGTGGTGAATCAAATTCTGAGCCCCTCAAGCGCCGAGGCCGAGTGGGCGCGGCGCGTCGTCGCCGCTTTCGAAATTGCCGAGAAGGCCGGATCGGCATCACTCCAGCTCGACGGTAAATTCATCGATTACCCGATTGTTCATCGCGCCCGCCGCGTGGTGGAGATGGCCGACCGCATTGCGTCCGGCTCCCGTAAAGGCTGAGAGAGGTCAGACCGCATGCCAAGCGCTACCAAGTCCGACACCCAGACACACAACGCCGGCTCGACTGCCGCGCATGCCGGTGTTCCCGCGCAGCACCCCACCGTGCAGGCGATGCAGGGCATTCGCGTCATCGATGTGTCGAGCTTTCTCGCCGGGCCGTTCTGCTCGACGCAGCTGGCCGAGTTCGGCGCTGAGGTGATCAAGATCGAATTGCCCGTCGTGGGCGACGCGTTGCGCCGGTTCGGCACCATGACCGAGTGCGGCGACTCGCTGCCTTGGCTCCAGGAGTGCCGGAACAAGAAGTCGGTGACACTCGATTTGCGCAAACCCGAGGGCGCCGAAATCTTGAAGAAGCTCGTTCGGCAGGCCGACGTGCTGGTCGAAAATTTTCAACCCGGAACGCTGGAAAAATGGGGCCTCGGTTGGGAGACGTTGAAGGCCGAGAACCACAAGCTGATCATGGTCCGCATCTCGGGTTTTGGTCAAACCGGGCCCTATAGTCCGCGGCCTGGATTTGGCCGCATCGGCAATGCTTTCGGCGGCTTATCCTACCTTGCGGGCTATCCCGACCGTCCGCCGGCAACGCCGGGGTCCGCCACCATTCCCGATTATATGGCTGGGCTTTATGGGGCGCTGGGCGTGATGTTCGCGTTGCGCGCCCGGGACATGACTGGCCGCGGCCAGTATATCGACATCGGCCTTTATGAGCCGATCTTCCGTATCCTCGATGAGCTGGCGGCTTCTTACCACTATAAGGGCTATGTGCGAGAGCGGATGGGACCGGGCACGGTGAATGTCTGCCCGCACAGCCATTACCCGACCAAGGACGGTAAATGGATCGCCATCGCGTGCACATCCGACAAGATTTTCATGCGTTTGGCTGAGGCCATGGGTGAGCCGAGCCTGGGGGATGAGGGCCGATGGGGCAAGGTCAGTGACCGCGATCGGGACCGAATCGAGGTTGACGCCATGGTCGGTCGCTGGACGCAAACCTTCAGCCTCGCCGACTTGATCAAGACATGTGATCGCTTTGAGGTGCCGTGCGGGCCGGTCAATTCAGTCGCCGAAATCTTTGCGGATCCGCACTACAAGGCGCGCGAGAACATCTTGTTCTTCAACGACCCTCGTGCGGGTGAGATTGCCATGCCGAATGTCGTGCCGCGGCTGTCGGATACGCCTGGAGCGGTGAACACGCTGGGTCCGTCGCTGGGCAGTCACACGGAGGAGATCTATCGCTCGTTGCTGGGTCTGGATACGGCTGAATTGGACCGCCTTAAGAGCAAAGGCGTCATCTGAGCCAGGGCCTACTTCGCCAACGCAGGCGGGAGCGACTTCGCCTCGGTTTTAACCGGCGTTACCGTCGTCATCGGCGGGACAACGGCCGGCATCGCCGCTTCCGGCGCCGCTGATTTAGGTGTCGCCCCATCAACCCTGAAGAACACGTCGACCCGCATGCCGGGAATGAGCCCGTCGCCCTGCGCGTCGATCAGGACTTCGAGGGTATCGATGTCGGTCGGCTTTTTGGGACCGCGAGGGGCAATTTTAGGCGAGCCGAGCGAGGGCGCTACAGTTGAAACGGTGCCGGTAAAATCGCGGCCGGGAAAAGCATCGCTGCGGATGATCGCCGCCTGACCAGTCCGGACTTTGGCGACGTCGCGATCTTCCACTTCGGCCCTGACGCGCAGCGCGGTCAGGTCGCCGAGCACCAGCAGCGGCTGCTCCGGGGTCACTCCGGCCGTCTCGCCAAGGCGCGCTAAATTATGCAGCACCGATCCGCTGATCGGAGATCGGATTTTGGTGCGCTCGAGCGCCGTCTCGGCCTGGCTGAGGTCGGCGCGCGCGGCCGTCAGCCCCGCTTCGACCCGCGTCGGCAACGGAAGACCAGCAGCGTTGGAAGCCGTGCGCAAGGCGGCGCGCTCCTGTTCGAGCTTGGCCACGCCCGTGTCGACTGCGGTACGCGCGGTTGTCACGGTGTCATCGGTCGTGCCAGCGGTATTGGACCGGCGTTGCTGCTGAAGACGGTCGAGCTCGATTCTTGCAACCCCCACCGCCCGTTCGGCGAGGGCTACATTATCTTCCGCCTGCCGGCGATCCTGAGCCAACCGGCCCGCAGCGGCTTCCGCATCACGCTCACGCCGGCGAACAGCCGCTTCGGCGTCGGCTGCCGACACTTTCGCCCGAGCTTCGTCGTCTTCGAGCCGGACGAGAAGATCGCCTGCGATCACGCGATCGTTGAGACGAACAACCACCTCCGTGATCCGGCCGGGAGCTTGGGCACCAACGCGGATTTCTCCGTCGCGAGGTTCGACGCGACCCGATGCCGTCGCTGACCAGACGGGGGTGGCCGTCGCCACGGACGTTGTGCTCTGGACGGCGACACCCGAAGAGTTTCCGTAACGTGCAATGAGAGACGCCGCCCCGACGCCCACCGCTGCAGCGAGCACAAGGCTCAGGGCCCGAGATAATTTGCTTGCCATCGCGTTTATGCCTTCTGCTTTGCGGCTTTGGCGCTGCGCCGCTCGGGCGGCTGCTTGCGCTCAGGGTTCTGACGACGTTCTCCCACGATCAACCCGTCCTCAATACTGACGACGCGGTCGGCGTACCGGACCGTGCGGCTGTCGTGCGTCACGGCAAGAATGGCGCGGCTCTTGTCGCGCGCGAGTTCCGCGATCAATGCCATTACGGATTGACCGTTCTCGGAATCGAGCGCCGCCGTCGGCTCATCGGCAAGGATCAGAGACGGCGATCCGGCCAAAGCGCGCGCCACGGCCACCCGCTGCTGCTCGCCACCGCTCATGTTCCGAGGATAGGACTTGAGCCGATGGGATAAGCCGACCGCGACGAGCGCTTCTTCAGCCTTCTCAGCTCCAATTCGACCTCTGTGCCCACGCACGTCGAGAGCCAAACGCACGTTCTCGATTGCGGTCAAGGTAGGAAATAGATTGTAGGACTGGAAAATGAAACCAATATGCTTACGCCGCAGCTCGGCCAAAGCTTCAGGACTGAGCCCGTCGGTCCGTTGTCCGGCAACTTGCAGCGAGCCGGAGGTCGGGCTGAGAATGCATCCCATGATCGAGAGCAGGGTGGTTTTCCCTGATCCGGAAGGACCCATCAGCAGCGTCAGCTCGCCCGGCGAAATCGACAGACTGATCCCCTTCAGCACATGCACGAGGCCCGCGCCCTGACCCAGGTCCTTGAAAATGTCCCGCGCTTCGAGAATTGGCTTTGGTTTCATCGGGAGAATACCATGGCCGGGTCGATGCGGGTCACCTTCACGATGGCGGCGAATGCAGAGATGGCGCACATGAACACGGTCAGCCCCAAAAGGCTCGCCGCCAAGCCGGGTGTCATGATGATGGGAAATGGCGAGCTCTCGCTGAAATAGACGACGAGCAAGCCCAGAACCATGCCGAGTGCATAGCCGAGCGCGGCGGACAGGGCGGCTTGGAGGAGAATGACGCGGTGGATATAGCCGGCCGAGGAGCCGAGTGCCCGCAAGGTGGCGAACTCATTGAGGTGGTCTTTGGTGCTCGAGTAGAGCGTCTGTGCGACGATGACCGTGCCTACCAGTACGCCAAGAAGAGCGCCGCCGATCAGAGCCATGCCAGCGCCGGTCTCGAACAACCAGGAATTCAGGCTGCGGTCGCGAAACTCGGCCCTCGAAAGCACCTCGACGCTGGGCAGCCGTTCCGCCAGAGCCTTTTGGACGGTCAATTCGTCCGCATCAGGCGTCAAGCGCACCAGAAGAAACGTCGACTGCTCAGGTGGCATGTTGAGAATCGACCGTGCCCGAGCGAGGGTCATGAAGACGAATGGCGCCGTAGTGAAAGACCGGATGCCTGACGTTATCGCCGCAACCTTGACGCGGCTTGACTCGATTTGAGCTGTGTCGCCGATCTGCGACACGCCGAGATTCTCAAAATACGATCGATCGACCGCAATCGCCTCGGGCGCAGACAAGGCGGCGACGCTGCCGGTGGTCAGGTTCCAGGGCAGCAACCCGCCATCGGCAGCGTCGCTTCCAATGACCACCGAGTTGGCCGTTCCACCTTGGGGTTTTCGCCACTCCGCGAAGGAGGCGACGATCGGAATCGCAGCTGCGACTCCGGGAACCGACAAAGCTGCGTGCCGTTCTCGTCCGGGCAGATTGCCTGCCTCCTCGAAGCTCTTGGCACCATAGGCGGTGATCCAGAGTTCGCCGCGGGCGTTGTCGATCATGCTGACAATGATTTTACGGGCACCTAGATAAAGACCGAGTTGGACTGCGACCAGAACGATCGAGAACAGAATTCCGACCAGCGTGACCGCCAGCCGAATTCGGTCATGAAATAAATTTCGGAACGCAAGGGTCAGAACCATTGTACGCGATGATGCCCATGAAAATACAAGACGAGTATCGAAGACCGGCAGCCTGGAACGTCCAAGCCGTGCATCGGCTCGTGTTCTCACCCCTAGAACCCGTGTCGGGTGTAGCCCTGAAGCGGCTCGCGTGCCGAGCGAACGTCCATTCGCTATTACGCTATGTCTTAACTTGGCAGCCCAGTTCTAGATCACAAGGACCAAGTACAGCTCGTGCGGCGCCTTGCCGCCGCCCCGTTGATCATATAGTGGCACGAGATAAATCAGCTCGGGCGTTCCCCGTCAAGGCGAGCCCGTACGCACGATTGTTACGAAAGTGAAACCTATGCTTCCCAGCCTGGCATCTTTTCGAAAGCTCACCCTTCCTGCTCTCGCCATTGGTCTTGCAAGTGCAATTTTGAGCGAGCCGCCAGTGTCTTACGCCCAGAGCCCGGCTAACACCGAGAAGGGCGGTCCGGTTGGCGTCTGGATGGACCATACCGGGCGCGGAGCGGTCGAAATCGCGCCTTGCGGCACGACATCTGAGCTCTGCGGTCGGATTATCTGGATGAAGCAGCCGATGGACGCCAAGGGGCAGCCGTTGCGGGACGCGCTCAACGACGATCGAGCGAAACGCACACGGCCGATCTGCGGTTTGCAGGTGCTGGGTGGACTGAAACGGCAAGCTGATGGATCCTGGGATGATGGCTGGATCTACGATCCCGAGCAGGGTGAAAGCTTCGATGTCGAATTGCGCCTGCGCGGCGACGACCAGCTTCAGGTCAAAGGCTACAAAGGTCTCAAATTTCTCGGCGAAACCTTTCAATGGAAGCGCGCAGGACAGCCGCCGCAACCTCTCTGCGCGACGTGAGCCCAAGCGGCTTTCCAAAGGTATTATGGCGTGAGTAGCCGCGCCTCGGACTGCAGACTGCGCGATGTGACGCTGGTTGACCGGCCGATGATCTGGCGCTGGCTCCGGCAACCCGACGTCGCGAGCTGGTGGGGAAATGCCCCGAGCGGCGTCGCAACCGTCTCGACCGCCTTGGCCAGCAGCACCGCGATTTGTCGGATCATCGAGCGGCAAGGCGCCGAGCCGATCGGTTATGTTCAGGCACTTGACTGCGGGGCGTTAGGAGCGCTGGCGTCCACCAGCCTTATGCCAGGCGCTTGGCAATGTGACGCCTTCATTGCCGTTGCCGGTGCGAGGGGCAAAAGCTACGGGCGGAGTGCAGTCGATCTCGTCGTGCGGGAGGTCTTCTCCTCCAGCCTCGCGCTGACGTGCACGGTCATGCTGCCGATCCGTCGCGAGCAGACCGCTCGCGCCTACGAATCGATCGGGTTTCACTGGGTCCGGATCGTCGACGATGCGCTGCTTGGTCCCTGCTGGCTCATGCAGCGCGATCGCGGTTCATCATAGGTGCGTGGCGCTTCGCCAACGCGGGTTCAGATCCTCTGGTCGATGTCGCTGCCCCCGTTCGGAACTGCTTCAGGCCTGGAAAAGCGGGGCTGCCGCACGCGCAGCATAAGCAGGAAGCCCGTCACCAGGAACAAGCCGATCACGGCCATTCCCACGCGCTGGCTGCCCGAAATCCTGGTCGTGATGGCGATCAGGAGCGGGGCTGCGAACGCGGTGACCTTGCCTGAAAAAGCGAACAGGCCGAAGAACTGGGTCATCTTCTCGGGCGGTGCCAGGTGCGCCAGCATCGACCGACTGGCCGCGCCGATCGGAGCCGCGACGATGCCCACCAGCAGAGCGAACATCAGGAACACGTGCTCGCCGGTCGTCGAGAACGGGCGTGAGCCAATGTCCTTCGGCTGTACAGGCACGCTGTAGAGGACGTGGCCTTGAGAAACCGAAAGAATCCCGATGACTCCGATGAGCAACAGGACCAGCGCACCGAGGATGACGTTCTTGGACCCAAGCCTGTCGTCGAGAATGCCTCCGATCACGGCGCCAAGCGCGCCCGTCAAAACGAGAATGATCCCAAACAGACCGAGCTCGAAAGCGCCCCACCCAAACACGGCCGAACCATAGATGCCGCCGAAGGTGAAGATGGCCGACATGCCATCGGCATAGATGGCTCGCGCAATCAGGAAATACAGCATGTCCGGGTGGGCCGGTAAGGCCCTGAGAGTTGCCCTCAGTTCAGAAAACGCCGAGGCGCGGACGCGGTTGGCTGACACCGGGCGGCGCACGTCGGGAACAAACAAGAAGAACGGCACGACAAAGATCAGGAACCAGACGGCGGAGAATGGCCCGATCAGCCGGTCGCTTTCCCGCGACGCCTGATCAAAACGCCAAAGCGGCTCGAGACCGAGCAGGGTTTTGCCGCTGGCCGGATCGGTAACGACCAGCCCCGCCATCAGGATGAGGCTCACCAAGCCGCCCGCGTAGCCGACGCCCCAGCCGATGCCCGAAAGCCGTCCGATCTGGCTATGCGGCACGAGCGTCGGCATGATGGCATTTGTGAACACGCTCATGAACTCGGCCGCTACGGTTGCCGCGATAAAGGCCACGAGAACGAACGCAATGGTTTGGCTACTCGCGGCAGGTCTGGCAAACCACAGGGCCGCCATCGCGACGATCAGGAGCAGGGCTAAGCCCGCGATCCAAGGTTTCCGTCGTCCGCGCCCGTCGGCCATGGCACCGAGCACAGGACTGCCCACGCCGACGAGGATGCCCGCCACGGCCGCAGCGTAGCCCCAAAGTTCCTGGCCACGCGCCACATCGCCGACCACCGTCGTGGCGAAGTACGGTGCAAACAGAAACGTGACGATGAGCGTGTAAAAGGGCTGGGTTGCCCAATCGAATAGCGCCCACGCAGCGAGTGCCCGCGGCGGGGCGGGTATCGCGGGACCGGGCACACCGTGTGGACCGGCCGCGATCGCATACTGGGTCTCTCCGCTGCTCAAGGCTGGCCCCCGCTCTTACCCTCCGTCGCTCGGACGGGCTTGCTTGGCTTTGGGGCCGAGCCATGTCAGCGTCAAGGCAACGGGGTGCGGCCGATGCAACGTCGGCCCTGCCGTTACGATCGCTGGCTCTGAGCGCCGAGCGTCCGGTGGACGAAGCTGACAATCCGCTCGAGGGCCAACGGCGCCGCCTTCGACTTGGGGTTGCGGATGAAGCCCTCGGCCTCGCCTTCGTAGAGCGCCAGTTCGCAGGCGCCGCCTCGTCGCGCGTAGGCGGTAACAAATCGATCGAGATCGACGCGCGGATGAACGATATCGCCGGCACCTTGTACGTAGAGCACGGGCGGCAGCTCGATGGTTTCGCCTTGCTCCAGCGCACGCACGGGGCTGCCCTCATCCATCGCCGCTTCGTTGCCCCAGTAGTCCAGGTGCAGGGGAATTACGCGATCGATTTGCTCCGGATAGCTGCCGCCTTCAGCCTGCCGGCGTTTGGCAAACCGATAGCGCCCGAGCGGATCGATCACCGGCCACACCAGCACCGCGCATTGCACGCGTGCATCGATGTCGGGTGCGCCGTCGAGGCCGTCCGCCTTGTAGCGCGGGTCATTGGGGCGCATGGCGGCCAGCATCGCCTGGTGGCCACCGCTCGAGATGCCGATCATGCCGATGCGATCGGCACGGATCCCGAGGTCCCGTGCGTTGGCCTTGAGCCAGCGCGTCGCATAATTGATGTCGGCCATCGACGCCGGATAGGCGGCCTCCGGGGGCATGCGGAAATCGAGTGCGGCCACCGCGATGCCGCTCTTGGCCAGCGTCTCGTTGAAAAGCGCGTCGTTCGTTCGATCGCCACTGCACCAGGCGCCCCCGTGCAAATCGATCATCAGCGGGAATGGGCCTTGCCCCTGAGGCGAGAACAACCGTAGCAGCAACGGTTTGCCGTTGCGGTTTGCGTACTCGATATCCTGAGTGGTGAATTCAAAGGTCTTCGGAGCCTCAGCCTTCGTCATTGCCATGATCGTCTCCCTCGGCCGCTGGCGCTATCGCCAGATCCAGAGTTTGGCATGCGTCCCGACCGGCGTACAGCGCGCGTCCTGGGCTTGTCATAGAAAGCTATAGGGGTCGATGTCGACCGTAAGCTGCAAGTCGCCTTTGGCCTGTGGCAGGCGCGCCAGCCATGCGCGGATATAGGATTGAATGTCCTGCTCCCGCGGGGCTTTGAGCAAAAGGCGCCAGCGATGCCGGCCCCGTATGACGGCGATCGGCGCCTCGGCAGGTCCGAGCACTTCGATGCTGTGCGCTTCCGGGGCGCGGCGCGCAACCTCTCTGGCATAGGCTTCGGCGAGTTCCTTCTGACGCGCCGAGACAATGAGCGCGGCCAAGCGTCCGAACGGCGGCAGCATGCCCGATTGCCGCGTGCGGATCTCGTAGTCGAGAAAGGTCGCACGATCATTTTTGATGATGGCATCCATGATGGGATGCTCCGGCCGGTAGGTTTGCACGAAGCCACGGCCGTGGGCGAAGGATCGGCCCGCGAGACATTTGACCTGATGAAAAAGCTGGAACGTACGCTCGCAGGCGCGCGGGTCCGCAACCTGCGCCAGCCCCAGATCGCCGTCCACGACGCCGACGGTCGCCAAATCGGGAAAATGGTGACCCTTGGCCACGATCTGAGTGCCAATGATGATGTCCACGTCGCCGTCTTCGATCTGACGGATCATGGCGCGCATCTCGATCAGCCCGGGGATGAGGTCGGAGGATAGGAGCACGGTTCGGGCGTCCGGGAACCTTTCGGCGACTTCTTCGGCAATGCGCTCGATGCCGGGTCCGCAGGCCGTCAGCGTATCCTGGGCGTCGCACTTCGGACAGCGGCGCGGAAGCGGCAGTGAAAAACCGCAGTGATGGCAATTCAATCGGCCGCGGAAACGGTGTTCGACGAGCCAAGCGGTACATTGCGGGCAATCGATGCGATGACCGCAGGTGCGGCAAAGCGTGAGCGGCGCATAGCCTCGCCGGTTGAGGAACAGCAAGGCCTGCTGCTTCTTCTCCAAGGTCTCTCGCACGGCATCGACGAGCACCGGGGAGAGCCATTTGCCCCGCTCAGGCGGCGATTTGCGCATGTCGATGGGCGTTATTTCGGGCAATTCGTTGCCGCTGTAGCGGCCGGGCAGCACAAGATGACGATAACGGCCGTTGCGCGCGTTGACGTGACTTTCGATGGACGGCGTGGCCGAGGCAAGCACCACCGCGCATCTGGCGATCGATGCGCGCACGACCGCCATGTCGCGTCCTTGATATTGAACCCGATCCTCCTGCTTGAAACCCTGATCGTGCTCTTCGTCGACAACGATCAGTCCCAGGTTGTTGAACGGCAGAAACAGCGCCGAACGTGCCCCAACCACCACCCGCGCCTCGCCCGTCGCCGCGCCCCGCCAAACGCGCGCCCGCTCGGCTGGCGAGAGCGCCGAGTGCCACTCCGCCGGTGGCCTTCCGAACCGCGCCTCAAAGCGCCGTATGAACTGGCTCGTGAGTGCGATCTCCGGGAGCAGGATCAGTACCTGTCGATCCTGCTCGAGGGCTCGGGCCACGCCTTCATAATAGACTTCGGTCTTGCCGGAGCCGGTCACGCCGTCAAGCAGCGACACGGAAAAACCGGCCGCATCAATGGAGGTTATCAGCGCGTGTGCGGCGATGGATTGATCGGGTGTGAGATCGACCGTGGCGTGGCGCGGATCGGGTCGTGCCATGCGCTTTTCGGGGATCACCACCTCGACCAGGCAGCCCGCCTTGATGAGCCCCTCGACGACCCCGTTCGTGCATCCAGCTTCGGCCGCAAGCGCGCCTTTGGCGCGGACGAGGCCGTCGCCGGCGATATCCAGGGCGCGCCGCCGTTCGGGGGTCATGCGGCCCGGTTCGGATGCGGCGGGCACGATGCAGACGCCAAAGC
>JBKJYG010000250.1:0-4366 GCA_046715905.1 Hyphomicrobiaceae bacterium
GCGAATACGTGGCCGAGGAAGTCGTATGGCTGAAACTCGCCGCGGCGGCCGAGGGTGCGCGTGTCGCCTCGAACGAGTTGTGGGGTCGCCGCGCGACCTGACGAGAAATGCATGCGATCCGCACGTATTGCAGGGCAACGCATGGTTGGCATTACGAAACGCCCAGCCGAAGCCATGCGTCCCAGACATTGAAGTTTGCGCTCACTCTCAGGGCGAGAGATCACTCAGTTTTTGAAACACATTTTTCTGTGCTTTCAGGCCTCGGTGTGGGCATCAAGAGATTTTTCGGATCGGTGCAGAGCAGGCTGCTCATTTGGTTGGATCCCACTGGGCATTTTTGATCGCAGCAATCACAGTTGCTATTTGGGCGATAACTGGACCGTACTTCGCCTATTCCGATACATGGCAATTGTTCATCAACACTGGAACGACAATCGTCACGTTTCTGATGGTCTTCCTAATTCAGAACACGCAGAACCGGGAAACCCGCATCGTTGGTTTGAAACTTGACGAATTGCTGCGCGGAGTCGAAGGGGCGCGAACCGGCTTTGTCAATCTGAACGACATGAGCGATGAGGAGCTTGAGACCATTCAGAGCGAGTTCACCCGCCTTCAGGAGAAATACGCTCCTCTTGTGGATGACGATTTGGCGCATGTTCGGCAAGAAATGGATCATAGACGCAAGCGTCGACCGCACTGAACAAAGGCAGAATATGTTGCCGCTAATGTTGGCGAGGGCAAATGAACCCGGAAGATCTCAATCCGGGTTCTTCTTTTCGCCTGTGAGTAACGCCTTCCGGTGATTACATGCCTCGCCGCACCAGACGAGCTACGAACAGAAGTAGGCAGGCACCGATCACTGCAGCCACGACTTCGCCCACAATACCCGGGCCAATGTTGAATCCGAGACGCGGGAACAAATACCCGGCAACAACGGCGCCAAGGATGCCGATCACGATGTCTCCAACTAGTCCAAAGCCACCGCCCTTCATGATCATGCCGGCTAGCCAGCCCGCAACAGCACCAATCACCAGCCAAATCAACAATGTTTGTGGATCCACTTGTCTCTCCCCCAATTTGATTCGAAGCCCAAACACCTTGCCAGCAAGTCTGTAACTTGCAAGCGACACGAGACCGTCAACCTTACCTGTCCGACAAACGTCACCTAACACTCGCTGAACTCGACGCCATCATGAGCTCCTCTCTTCAGGCCTGAACGATTTGGGAATTCAGTTTGGAGGGGCCGGTCAATTGGTGAAGCCGAGGGCACTCACCGACGGATGGATCAATTCAAGATCGACGGCCGAAAACAGTAGATTGTGAAGCTTGCGCGTCCCCGCAACCACCGCGCCATCAATCAGGAACACCGGCTTTCCGTTATTGTGCTTTTTTCTTCCCCAATGAAGAGAATAACCGTAACCCTCCGCTGGGCCCCGATGGGCGCCGCAGGATGAAGACACGTTTGTGACGGCTATGTTTCTTCTTGCCTGGGCTTTGCTGACTCGGGCGCCCACTTCCGGGTGGGGGCCGCAACCTCACGCTTGATGTCGTCGGTGTCGACAGTGCTGGGATCGAAGCCCGGCCCGCGCCACTGGATCGTTTCCGTGTGGCGCTCGTTTCTGGGGCTGGCGATCGCCTCCAGATACTCCTCGTAACCCCAGGGTCCACCGACATCCTCGGGCGGACTGGCATTTGGCATCGATGAGCCGGGATAGCCCATGTCGCCGGCGCGGTGAGCTTCTCGATCTTGACGGTGGGCTCCCAACCGTCGCCGAAGGCTCTTTGCTCCGGTGCCCTCGATCGCGTCGCGCGGGGGTTGCCTTGCACGCATCGCGCGGTCCGTCACCAAAGCCGGGATCGGGATCCGGATCGTCGTCTCGGCAGCGGCCTGCTCGGCGGCGATCTCGTCCTCGGTAGCGGCCGCTTCCTGCGCTTCGAGCTCCAGCTCCATCTGTTCGAGCGGGCCGTGCGCTCCGAGCGCGGCTCGTAGATCTGGCGGATCAGCTTGGCGATCTCGAGCTTCTGGTGCGCGATGATCGCCGCGTCGTCGGCCATCCTGGCGCGCGCGAGCGACAGGCGGCCCGCGGGTGTTCTGCGTGAGTCAGTTCAGCGTGGTACCGTACTGTTGAGCGTTGATTGCAACGGACGCCCGAATAAGATGTTGATGTTTAGAGTTGTTTTAAGGTTTCATCGTCCTTTTAATCATGTGGTCGCGGGTTCGATCCCCGCCCGGCTCACCATAATTGACCTGAGACCTTTGTTCCTCCACTTAAAGGGAGTCCTGGGGTGAAGGTCCCTGCGCGACGGGTGCGGCCAGGAGAGCGCCTCCAGCCGCTCGAACGGCAGGATGCCATCGAGCGCTGCTACCCATGGCTCGAAGATCTCGATCCGGCAGGTCGGATCGTCGAGACGGCCCTGTCACGGACACGTCACCCGATCCGTTCAGGGCGTGTGGATGCGGCCGATCAAGACGAGGCCGGCGTCCGTGGCAGGCGGCGGCGTGACCGCCTGCTCTCCGTCTCTCATCTCGTTAAGGCGCACCATGCTTCAATGTCCCGTCTTCAATGCCACGCTCTTGATCTGGGCATACACGGCGTCGCCTGCCGCGAGCGCGAGCTTCGTGAGGGACTTGCGCGTGATGCGGGCCACGATGCGCACGCTCGGATCAGCATTGCCAAGTGACAGCAGGACGCTGACTTGGGGAGAAGGGCCCTGTGCCTCGATCGCGACGATACGGGCCGGCAGGCAATTGATGATCGTCGAATCCCGCGGCGCAGTGCGTGCAATACTGACGTCGGATGCCGCGATCCGAAGGCGCCGGACTGTGCCGACATCACCCTGACGACCTGGAACCTGAATCTCGCCCCCAGGAATGAGGACGCGGGTCAGTTCGAATTCCGTGTCGATGCCGACGATCCGCCCCTCGACGACCACGGTCGCATCGGCGGCGTGCAGCAGTGGAAGTGCCGGATCGGTTTGCAACTCGGCTAATGGACCGGCGCGGACGACCCGGCCGGCCCGCAGCAAGACGAGCGTATCGGCGAGGCGCTCGACCTCGGCCCGATCATGACTGACGTAGAGGATCGGCAGGGCCAAGGTCTCATGCAGCTTTTCGAAGTAGGGCAGGATCTCGTCCTTGCTCATGCGATCGAGGCCCGACAACGGCTCGTCCATCAGCAGAACGCGCGGCTGTGAGAGAATAGCGCGTCCGACTGCGACGCGCTGACGCTCGCCGCCCGATAACGTCATCGGCGAGCGCTGCAGAAGCTGCCCTATCCCCATGAGCTCGACGATGGCCGGCAGGTCGAAACCCGACGCTGTGATTTGGTCCCGCGCCCGTCGGGCACCGTAGAGCAGATTGTCCTGCACGGAGAGATGCGGAAACAGGCTCGCCTCCTGGAACACGTAGCCGATGTGCCGACGATGCGGCGCCAGGAAGATGTCAGCATCGGTGTCCTGCCAAACGGCGTCGCCGACAGCCAACTGCCCCGGCAACCGCTCGAGTCCGGCAATGCAACGCAGGATCGTTGTCTTGCCGCAACCGGAGGGCCCGAACAGCGCCGTGACGCCCCGCATCGGCGCATCGAACGCAACGTCGAGGCCAAAGGCACCGAGCCTGCCCGCCAGCCGGATCGAGATGACGGGCGCATCGGCTTTCATTTCAGCGATCGTCCGATGCGTTTCTCGAGCGTCATCATGGTGGCGATGACCACGAACGAAAAGACGAGCATGCCGGCCGCCAGGATGTGGGCCTCGGTCCAGCGCTGCGTCTCGACCAAGTCGTAGATCGCGACCGAGAGCACTTTAGTCTGGCCGGGAATGTTGCCGCCGATCATCAGCACGACGCCGAACTCGCCGACCGTATGGGCGAACCCGAGCACGGTTGCAGTCAAGAACCCCGGCCGGGCGAGCGGCACAGCGACCGACCAGAACGAATCCCATGGCGACGCACGCAAGGTTGCGGCAACCTCCAATGGCCTGTCGCCGAATGCTTCGAACGCATTGCGGATCGGCTGTACGACAAACGGCATAGAATAGAGAACCGAGGCGATCACCAGCCCTTCGAACGTGAAGGCGAGCGTGCGTGCACCGCGCAGACTCGCAATCCAGCCGCCGGGTCCGTTCGGGCCGAAGGCGAGCAGCAGGTAGAAGCCGAGCACCGTTGGTGGTAGCACCAGAGGCATGGCGACGATGGCCGCAACCGCCTCCTTCCAACGTGCCTTGGAGCGCGCGAGCCACCACGCTATGGGTGTGCCTACGATCAGGAGCAGCACTGTCGTTATCGCTGCAAGCTCCTGCGTGAGCCTGATCGGCGTCCACAGCTCGGACATGTTGAGCATGATAATCTTTCGTCAATCGCCGACGC
>JBKJYG010000251.1:0-2839 GCA_046715905.1 Hyphomicrobiaceae bacterium
GGGATCTCGGTCTGGAAGAAGGTCCGCACGTCGGCCCGGAACGCAGTCTCTTCGGGACTGAATCTGAGGTCCATGGTTTGGCTCCTGGCCGTCACCTGCAATCGCGCCATTGAAGAGCAGCACGCGGCGAAGCGCAATCGCCATTCCACGTGGCGCCACTCCGCGATGAACCCCACTTGGCAAGCGCGTCAGGGCAGGCGAGGCTAAAGGCTGCCGTCTCGCAGCAGCCACCCGAGGAGCGCCATGAAACATCCCTTCGACCTCAAAGGTCATGTCGCCGTCGTCACCGGCTCCAGCAAGGGCATCGGCCGGTCCATCGCCCACAATCTCGCCGCGCTGGGCGCGCGGGTCATCGTCTCCAGCCGCAAGGCCGAGAGTTGCGAAGCGGTTGCGGCCGAGATCCGCGATGCTGGCGGCGAGGCCACCGTTATTCCGTGCCACATCGGCCGGCGCCCCGATTGTGAAGCGTTGATCAAGGGCGCGCTGCAGGCCTACGGCCGGATCGACGCGCTGGTGTGCAACGCAGCCGTCAATCCATATTTCGGCCCGCTCTCGGGCATTTCGGATGATCAGTTCGATAAGATCATGGAAACCAATGTTCGCTCAAACCTTTGGCTCGCCAATCTGGCCGCTCCCGGCATGGCGGAACGCGGCGGCGGCAGCATCACGATCATATCGTCGATCGGCGGTTTGAAGGGCTCTGACAAGCTGGGGGCCTACGGCGTCTCCAAGGCTGCGGATTTTGGCCTGGCGCGCGCGCTGGCGGTCGAACTGGGCCCGCAAAACATTCGCGTCAATTGCATTGCACCAGGGCTCGTCAAGACGGAGTTTGCGCGGGCGCTGTGGGAGGACCAGGACAACCTGAAAAAGCGCACGGATAGCACGCCGTTGCGGCGCATCGGCGAGCCGGACGACATCGGCGGCATCGCGGCGTTCCTCGCGTCCCCCGCCGCGGCCTTCATCACTGGCCAGGTGATCGTCGCCGATGGCGGCGTGACGATTGCTTGACCCGGACCCTGGATGCACCTGCGACGAAGGCGCGCTGAGGCGCTGGACAGGACGGCTTGGAACAGCCACTCTGATGCCAAAGGCCGCCCCGTACGGCCGCATAAAAGGTGCGTTCGCCCCCGTTGGCCGTTGGCCGATGAAGCGAAACGAGGGAGGAATGTGCGTGTCTGCAGTTCTTTGCGCTGGCCGAAGGCATGTGTCAGTGCCAGCGCCGCCCGTTCGGGCCGTTGTGCCACGTCACCGTCAATCTCACATCAACGAGGCGCAAGGCATGAGGTCCAGGACAATCTTGAAACGTATTGGCGGCATCGCAATGGCCGTCGCCAGCCTTATCGGGTGCTTGTCGGCGGCGCAGGCCCAACAGTATCCCGTCAAACCCATCACGCTCATCTGCCCCTGGCCGGCCGGAGGATCGACCGACCTCACGATGCGGGCCATGGCCGAGTCGGCCTCCAAGCACCTCGGCCAGACGGTCATCATCGACAACAAACCGGGCGCCTCGGGAACGCTTGGACCCGCGACCATGGCGGCCACGGCCAAGCCCGACGGCTATACCATCGCGCAGTTGCCGATCACGGTGTTTCGCTTTCCGATGATGCAGAAGACGACCTTCGACCCGCTGAAGGACTTCTCCTTCATCATTCACCTCGTCGGCTACACGTTCGGCGTCACCACGAAGGCCGACAGCCCATTCAACACGCTGCAGGATGTGATCGCCTTCGCCAAAGCCAATCCCGGCAAGGTTACGTACGCGACGCCGGGGGCTGGGACATCGCTGCATATCGGCATGGAGCAGATCGCCAACGCGGCTGGCGTGCAGCTCACGCAGGTGCCGTTCAAGGGCGGAGCCGAGACGAACGCCGCCGCGCTGGGTGGCCATACCATGCTGCAGGCGGATTCGACGGGCTGGAAACCTCTCGTCGATGCCGGTCAGCTCCGCCTCCTGGTGTTGTGGACGGCCGAACGCAGCAAGAACTATCCCAACGTGCCGACGCTGAAGGAGCTTGGTTTCCCGTTCGTGTTCGACAGCCCGTTCGGGTTCGCGGGCCCCAAAGGCATGGATCCAGCGGTGATCAAGACGCTCCACGACGCCTTTAAAAAGGCCGTCGATGATCCCGCGGTCATTGCCACGCTCGACAAGTACGACATGGTGCCTCGCTACCTGAATACGGCCGACTATCAGGCTTTCGTGCCCAAACTGATGGACGAGGAGCGCGCCGCATTGGGCAAAATCGGGTTGCTGAAAAAGGACTGAGCGCAGGGGGAAGGGGCTCGGTCGAAAGAGGACATGGCGATGATGGCGCGCATTCTGGCGTTGATGATGGGCGTTATCACGTGGGTCGCTTGCCCGCACACTGCACGCGCTCAGGGGCCGTCGGACTTCCCCTCGCGTCCCATTACGCTGATCTGCCCATGGCCAGCCGGTGGACCAACGGACATCGTCATGCGGGCGATGGCCGAGGCCGCGGGGCGCGAATTGGGGCAGCCGGTCGTGGTGGATAACAGGGCGGGGGCATCGGGAACGCTAGGTCCGGCCACCATGGCCGCCAGCGCCAAACCTGATGGTTATACCATCGCGCAAATCCCGATCGGCGTGGTGCGCGTGCCGCTGATGCAGCGCGCCACCTGGGACCCCGAGAAGGACTTCACCTACATCATCCACCTGACGGGTTACATTTTCGGTATTACAACCCGCGGCGATAGCCAATTCAAGACCTGGGCCGACGTGGTGACGCACGCGCGAGCCAACCCCGGCAAGATCACCTATGCGACCCCCGGAGCCGCAACCTCGCTGCACATCGGCATGGAGCAGATGGCGGCTCACGAGGGG
>JBKJYG010000252.1:0-12434 GCA_046715905.1 Hyphomicrobiaceae bacterium
CTGTTCGGCCTGTCAAGCGTGCTGCTGGCCGGTGTTTGCGTCGCACTCAGGCCTTGAGCACGGGCCGAAGCACGCTCTCACCGAGAGGCTTCGACCCGCTTTAGCCTGCAATACCAAACGTGAAACCTACTCGGCCGCCTTTAGCGCTGGCTGGTACTTGCGCGCGGGTGGCCAGCTCTTGGGTGACACGCGGGCATGCTGCGGCATCAGCTGCAGCTCGCCACCCAGTCGCCAAGCCGCATGGCGGCCCCAATTCGGATCGTCCATCACGGCGCGCGCGATCGAAATCATATCAGCCTCACCTCGTGTGAGGATACCCTCGGCCTGGTCTGGCTCGGTGATCAGGCCGACGGCCATCACGGGGATATCGACAGCTTTTCGGATCGCGGCCGCGAACGGCGCCTGATAGCTCGGCTTCAGGTCGATCTTCTGATCGTGCGCATTGCCGCCTGATGAGACGTCGATGAAATCGCAGCCGTGTTTTTTGAGCGCGTGCGCGAAGGCAATCGTATCCTCGATCGTGATGCCGCCCTCCACCCATTCAACGGCCGAGATGCGGATGCCCAGCGGTTTGGTCGCCGTCAAGGCCTCGCGCATGGCCGTGAAGACCTCAAGCGGCAGGCGCATCCGGTTCTCCAGGCTACCGCCGTACTTGTCCTCGCGCTTATTGGAGAGGGGCGAGAGAAACTGATTGAGCAGATAACCGTGCGCGCCGTGGATTTCGACGAGTTCGAAGCCGATGCGATCAGCGCGGATGGTGGATTGGACAAAAGCCTCTTTCAGCCGCTCGATCTCATCGAGCGTCATCGCCTTGGGCGTATGCCAGCCGGGAGCGAAGGGGATGGCGGACGCGGATTTGGTCTCCCATGCGCCGTCCGAAAGCGACGTTCCACCTTCCCAAGGCCGGGTAACGGAGGCCTTGCGGCCTGCATGCCCAAGCTGAATGCCCACTTTGGCCGTGGCGTTGCGCTTGGCCGATTCCAGCACGCGCTTCATCGACGCTTCGTTGGCGTCCGTCGATAGTGCCGTGCAGCCATGCGTGATGCGTCCTTCCGGCTCGACGCCGGTCGCCTCGACAATCACGAGGCCGGCGCCAGAGTTCGCCAGCGATACGACATGGTACATATGCCAATCGGTCATTGACCCATCGTCGGCGGAATACTGGCACATGGGAGCGATGATCAGCCGGTTGCGCAACTCCAGCCCGCGGAGCTTGATCGGTGAGAAAAGGTGGGCTGGCGCAGGGGATGCGGTCATAAGAGATCCTTTTTCGGGTTGATATGTGGCTACGGCGCCCGTACGTCGGAACGGGCCCGAGCGATGTTGGATCATCTGTATCGACCCTGTTCTCACCCCGTCAAGCCAGATGCCGCAGCGGCAATGCTTCGCCTTGGTGCCACACTCGGTAGACCGTAGCGCTATGTCTTTCATCGGGGGCAGGCATGCAGCGATTGGCTCGGCCGTTGAGTGAAGCCCGAAGCTCGTACGATGCCATTGTCGTGGGATCGGGCTATGGCGGCGGGGTTGCCGCATCGCGTTTGGCCAGGGCCGGTAAGCGCATAGCGGTGTTCGAGCGCGGGCGTGAGCACCTCACGGGCGAGTTTCCATCGCGATTTCCCGAGCTGCGGCAAGCGGTGCAGGTGACGGGCCGGCGGGTTCGTACCGGCCGCGCCACAGCCCTGTTCGACGTCCGGCTGGGCGATGACATGCATGTGCTCGTGGGCTGCGGGCTGGGCGGGGGCTCGCTGATCAACGCCGGCGTGGCGCTGCGTCCCGATCCGCGTGTGTTTGCTGATCCTGTATGGCCCGACGAGATCCGGCGGGATGGTCTCCTCGACGAAGGATTTGCCCGCGCGGCCGCATGGCTGCGGCCCGCCCATCATGCCAAGGCCGCTGAAACCGCCAAATGGAAGGCGCTGCAGCTGGCCGGGGAGGCGCTGAACCGCGCGCCGGTCAATCCGCCGTTAACGGTCACGTTCGACGCGAGCGTCAACGCGGCCGGTCGCGCGCAGTCTGCCTGCACCCTGTGCGGGGACTGCTGCGCGGGGTGCAACGTGGGCGCCAAGACGACGGTCGCGATGACCTATCTTTACGATGCCGTGCGGCACGGCGCCGACGTGTTCACTGAGGCTCGCGTGCGCTCCGTCGCAAAGGTGGGGGGCGGCATGTGGTCTCTCACCATCGAGATGTTGACTGATGGTGACGTCAGCGCCTCGCACCGCGAGTTGGTGATCGAGGCCCCGATCGTGGTGCTGGCCGGCGGGACGCTTGGATCGACGGAGGTGCTGCTGCGATCGCGCGAGCGTGGGCTCGCCTTATCGGACCGGCTCGGCGCGCGTTTTTCTGCCAACGGCGATATCGTGGCCTTTGGTTATGGCGCCAAGGTGCCTGTGAACGGCATCGGTGTTGGCCATCCCTCCAAGGTGCCGGATCTCACCGTCGGCGCCGTGGTGTCCGGTCAGCTCGAATTGCTCGATCCGGAGGTGCTCGAACGGGAGGTCCGTATCCAGGAGGGCGTATTGCCTTCGGCGCTGGCGCCCGCACTGCCGGTCCTGTTTCTACCGAACGGGCGGCTATTGGGAGCGCTGCAAAGCTTGGTGAGCGGCGTCTACCGCGGCCCGTTCGCGGGTTTGCAGACGTTTTTTGCCGTGTCGCATGACAGTTCGGGCGGTCGCCTCAAGCTCGAAGGGGATTTGCTGACCCTCGTCTGGCCGGGCGCCAAGGAGGAGCCGGTCTTCGGCCGGCTGGACGCTGCACTCGACGCCTTGGTCACCCGAGCCGGGGGAGCCTACGTGCGGAATCCACTTGCCGGCACCATCATGGGTCATCAGCCGGCGACGGCCCATCCGCTGGGTGGCTGCGGCATGGGTCACGACGGGTCCAGCGGCGTCGTCGATCACAGCGGCAGGGTGTTCGATGGCTCGACCGACAACTCCGTCCATCAAGGACTGTACGTTATCGACGGCTCGATAATTCCCCGATCATTGGGCGTCAACCCTTTGTTGACGATCACAGCTTTGGCCGAGCGCGCCCTGATTTGTATGGCCGAAGAGCATGGATTTTCATGCCTCGCGGAGCCCGCGGCGTTGACTTAGTCGTAATCGTAGTTACTTATCGTCAGTCTCATGGTCACTACGACGATCATAGCCCTGGATATCAATATTCACCAAAATGAGGCCGCGTGACGGACTCTGATGAACGCTACTTCGGTTGGCTCGCGGCAGACGTTGCACGCTTGATGCGCACGGTGTTCGACCGGCGCGTGAAATTGCTAGGTCTGACCCGGCCGCAGTGGCTGGCGTTGGTCCGCTTGAAGCGGCGCCCCGGCGCGAGCCAATCTGAATTGGCCGATATGATGGAAATCGAGAAGGCTCCGGCTGGCAAGATCGTGGATCGGATGCAGGAACGGGGGTGGGTCGAAAGACGGGCAGACCCCACCGACCGGCGCATCAACCGGATTTATTTGACCGATCGCGGCGATCGTGTGCACGCGGGTATCTGGCCCGTTGCCGAGAGCACGGTCAACGATGCACTCGTGGACTTGTCGCGTGAGGATCGTGCCCGCTTGGCGGGCCTCATGGCGGCCGTCAAAGCGCGTCTCATCCACATGGCGAACCAGAACGATCCGTCCGATCTCGAATGGCTGCTCGAGGAGAACAGCCCCAATTGTGCTCAGGCCGAGGCACTGTGAGATGATGAAGACCCAGACGTTGCGGCGCATCCTTTTGCTCGTGGTGCCGATCGTCGTGTTGATCGGAGCCGGAGTGTGGTGGCTTTGGGGGGGTCGCTTCATCGCCACCGAGAACGCCTATATCAAAGCCGATATTGTCCAGGTTTCGGCCGAAATTGCCGGCCGGGTAGCCGATGTGGCGGTCAAAGATCATGCGCACGTCAATCAGGGCGACGTGCTGCTGCGGATCGATCGCGAACCCTTCGAGCTTGCGTTGACCCGGGCCGAAGCCGAGCTCGATCAGACGCGCGCGACGGTCGAGAGCTTTCGCGCGCAATGGTCGGAAGCGGGGGCGGAGCTCAAGGAAGCGCAAAGCCGAATTGCTTTTGTCGATGCCCAGGTGTCGCGTCAGAAGCAGTTGAGCGACAGGGGCGTAGGTGCAGCCTTCAAGTTCGAGGAGGCCGACAGCAACGCCGCCGTGGCCCGAGATCGTGTCGCCGTCGTGCATCAGAAGCTGCAACGTATCCTGGCGTCGCTAGGCGGAGATGCCAAGATCGCGACAGCGCAACACCCCATGGTGCGTGAAAAGATGGCGCAGCGGGCTCGGGCGCAGCTCGATCTGGAAAGGACCATCATACGCGCGCCGGTCGGCGGCACGGCCGTGAACGTAAAACTCCTGCCAGGAGAGCAGATCAAGGTCGCCACTCCGATTTTTGCGATCGTCAGCGAGTCGCGGCCTTGGGTTGAAGCCAACTTCAAGGAGACCGAGTTGACCTACGTGCGGCCGGGCCAGTCCGCGACCGTCATCCTGGACATCTATCCCGATATTACCTGGGACGCAGCGGTTGAGAGCATCAGCCCGGCGACGGGCGCCGAGTTCGCCCTGCTGCCACCCCAGAACGCATCCGGCAATTGGGTCAAGGTCGTCCAGCGTCTTCCCGTGCGCCTCAAGCTCCTCCCGCGTGCCGATGGCGACGAGATGCCGTTGCGCGCCGGCATGACGGTGAGCGTCAAGGTGGATACCCGCCGCGAGCGCCATCTCTCGTCGATCTTTGGCGGGCGCAGCGTCGCGGCTCCAGCCGACAGGCCTTGATCCTGGCCGAGGCTCGTGCCAGGAGCGGGCTGCGCGTACTGCGTGCTTTACGCCCGATCCGTCCTGCCTCTTAATGGAGGGCAACGAGATGGGGCAAGGCGCGATGGCCGATCAGAAACAAGCAAGTTCAAGTCAAGCACGTTCGGGCAATGGCGTCCTGACTGCGTCGCCGGCAGCGGGCGACGAAATCTGCGCCTGGCTGGCCGGGCAACAGCCCGCCATGCTGGCCCTGCTCGAAGAGGTCGTCAACACCGACAGCGGCAGCTATGACAAGGCCGGCGTTGATGCCGTCGGCGATCGCTTCGTGCGTTTTTTCGATGAGCGCGGGCTGCTGACCCGTATCGAGCCGCACGAGACCTACGGCAATGCCATTCACGTCCGCCTTGACGACGTGCAATCGAACGAAAAGCCAATCGTTTTGATGGGTCATCGCGACACGGTGTTCCCGAAAGGCGAAGCCGCGCGCCGGCGCTTTCGCATCGAGAACGGACGCGCCTACGGGCCCGGTGTCGCTGATATGAAGGCCGGTCTCGTGATGAACTGCTTCGTGCTGGAGGCCTTCAAGCGCTTTGGGGGCGCGCCAGCTCCTCTGGCTGGCCTCATCACTTCGGATGAGGAGATCGCGTCGCCGTCATCCCGCACCGTCATCGAGCGGGTCGCGCGGGAGGCGCTGTGCGTGTTCAACGCTGAGCCGGGCCGGCCGACCGGTGGTGTGGTAACAGGGCGTAAAGGCGGCATCTTCCTGCGACTTGAGGTGCATGGCAAGGCCGCGCATTCGGGTGGCTCCTTCGAGAAGGGGGTCAGTGCGATCGGCGAGATCGCCCACCAGATCGTGGCGCTGCACGGGCTCACGGACTTGCCACGCGGGATCACCTTGAATGTCGGTCTCGTCAGCGGCGGGCAGTCTGTCAACACCACGGCGCCCTATGCCGAGGGCCGGATCGATTTGCGCTATGTCGAGCCGCGCGACAGGGCCGCCATGCTCGAAGCCATTCAGCGCATTGTTGCAGCAACGACCGTCAAAGGTGCGACGGCGTCGGTCGAAATTACAGGCGAATTCCTGCCGCTCACCCAGTCGGCGGCGTCGGTGCAGATTTTCGGCACCTATCAGCGGGCTGCAGCAGAGCTGGGCATGCGCATCACGGGCGAGTTCAGCGGCGGCTGCGCGGATTCCGGGTTCACGGCGGGCTCAGGTTGCCCGACACTTTGCTCCGTCGGGCCGGTGGGCGGCAACGCGCATACGGCTGATGAATACCTTGATGTCAGCTCGATCGTCCCCCGCGCCCAGGCGCTGGCGCTGGCCATCCTGCGTCTCGAGCCTCCGCAGTGAGGCAGCATTCGAGGGTGCGTCTGCGCAGGCGCCGTGCTGAAATGTGCTGCCGATTCTCGTTTGACCCATCATGACCCCAGTCGACTCGAGACACCGGGGCGTCAGGGTGCTGCTCGACCCCATTGTCGGCATAGAGCCCGCCGAGGCCGGGGCCGTGTTCCGGGCCTTCCTCTTTTTCTTTACGGTCCTTCGCAGCAATTACTTCATTCGGCCGATGCGGGTTCGCAAGCCTTATGCGGCAGCCTTTATCGCTGCTCCGCAAGGTTTCAGCCCTGTAGGAGAGCGCCTCGGCGATGTGCTCCCGCCGGACGGTTTCCGACTGCGCCAGGTCAGCGATCGTGCGCGCGACTTTCAAGGTGCGATGGAAGCCGCGGGCGGAGAGCCTCATCACCTCCGACGCGCGTCTCAGCAGTGTCTGACCATCGGCGTCGGGCATGGCCATGTCCTCGAGGTGCCGACCCGAGCAGTCCGCATTGGTGCGGATCCGACGGCCCTCGCTTCCAAGGGCCGCAAATCGCCTTCGCTGCAGATCGCGTGCTCGAGCGACACGTGCGCCGATTTCCGCGCTGCCTTCCGTCGGCGCCGGCAGCACGAGGTCGGCGGCGGCAACTTGAGGCACTTCGATCTGCAGATCGATGCGGTCGAGAAATGGGCCGGAGAGGCGGGCTTGATAATCTGCCGCGCAGCGCATGCCGCGCCTGCAGACCTGGCCTGGCGCTGCGCCGCCGCATTTGCACGGGTTCATTGCGGCGATGAGCTGGAACCGTGCCGGGAAGGTAACGCGGTGGTTGGCGCGGGCGATCACGGCTTCGCCCATTTCCAGGGGCTGCCGCAGAGCATCAAGGACGTTCGGATTGAACTCCGGCAATTCGTCCAAGAAGAGCACGCCCAGATGGGCCAGGGAGACCTCGCCCGGACGCGGACGCGATCCGCCGCCGACGAGGGCAGCCATGCTCGCCGAATGATGCGGCGCCCGGAACGGCCGATTGCGCGTGATCCGGCCGCCGGCCAGCTCGCCGGCCACGCTCATGATCATTGAGACTTCCAGCATTTCGGAGGGTTCGAGCGCGGGCAGGATGGAGGGCAGCCGAGCCGCCAGCATGCTCTTGCCTGAGCCGGGCGGGCCAATCATCAGCAGGTTGTGTCCGCCGGCTGCCGCCACCTCGAGCGCACGCTTGGCACTCTCCTGCCCCTTGACATCACGCAAGTCGGGCAGCGCGGTCGAGGCTTGCAAGACGTTCGGCTTCGGCGGCGTCAGCGTCTGGCGGCCAGCGAAGTGATTGACCAACGACAGCAGGTGCGGTGCAGCCAGGATCAGCATGTCTTCAGCCGCCCAAGCCGCTTCTGGTCCCGTGGCCTCGGGACAAATCAAGCCTTTGCCGATGGCATTCGCCCCGATTGCTGCGGGAAGCGCGCCCGGCACAGAACGGATTGCGCCATCCAGCGCCAGCTCGCCGATGGCGGCAAAGCCTTCAATCGCATCCGGGGCAATGGCGCCCATCGCCGACATCAGCGCCAGCGCGATCGGCAGGTCGAAGTGACTTCCCTCTTTGGGCAGGTCGGCCGGCGCCAGATTGACCGTGATTCGGCGGTGGGGGAAACCCAATCCAATCGCGTGCAGGGCGTTGCGCACGCGTTCCCGGCTTTCCGCCACGGCTTTGTCGGGAAGACCGACGATCGAGAACACGTGGCGCCCCGACGAGATGCGAACTTCCACTTGCACCGGCCGGGCCTCGATGCCCGCGAAAGCAAGAGTGGCGATCCGTCCGTACATCCTGCCCCCCAAAGCGGCACCGCTCAAGTCAAGCTAGCATGCGATAAGCGGGCGTCAAGAACATTAAGCGAACGTCGGTCCTGTTGCAGCGTCAGAGCGTATCGAGACGACCGGTTGTCCAGGGCTGTGGCTGTGTGAACGCCGGGTCGGGCGTTGCAAGCTCGAGTTCGTCGCGGTCGGAACCAGCAGCAATCAGCGCATCAATGGTCGCCGTCGCGCATGCGAGACTGAGATCAGCGTCGTGAGTAGCCAGCCAATGTCCGAGAAACAGGCTCGACATCAGGTCGCCCGTGCCATGAGGCACCTGCTGCCGCCGAACGACGACGGTTTGCAGCCGAAGCCCCCCGAAGATCAAGACATTGGCCAGACACGACGGCGCCTCTCCGCGGTTGCCGCTTGATATCGGGATCGAGGTGGCGAGACCTTTCACCTGCAGCCGGGTGAGAGCCGCGGCCGCTTCTGCAGAGGACGTGACGGGCATTCGAGCGAGCCAGGAAAGCTCGAACCGGTTAGGCGTGATGAGGTCTGCCAAGCCGAGGAGGGTATCGCCGATGGCGCGCGCGATCTCGGTGCTGACATAAAGTCCCTTGGGATCGTCGCCGATCACGGGATCGCAAACGTAAGGCACCTCGCGGCCGCCGTTGCGCAGACGCAGAACCGTTTCCGCAACGAGGCCCACGTGCTCGACGCTAGGGAGATAACCTGAAAGTATGGCGTCGATTCCGCCGATCCAGCCGTTGTCGTCGAGGGCATCGAGCATGCGCCGCAACAGGTTGGGATCGAGCCGCTCACCGGCCACATGGGCATGCCCTGGATGATTGGACAGCAGGATCGTCGGCAGGCCGATCACGTCATGCCCCAGCCGTTGCAGCGCCGGCACGATCGCCGACAATCCGACGTGACCCCGGGCTACCTGCGATGAGAAGGCGAGGATGCGGGCCATGGGTCAGTACACGTTGGCTTCGAACAACGGCGCGTTGCGGGACACCCGGGCGTAGGAAAATCGGCTGAGATCGATCGTCTTCCAGGCCCCGTGCCGGATCAGCTCCGAGATGGCGCGGCCGACGCCGGGCGCGTGCTGGAGCCCATGGCCTGAGAACCCGCACGCCAGGATGAAGCTGGGCAGCTCCGGGTGGCAGCCCAGAATTGCATTATGGTCGAGCGTGCACACATCGTAATGGCAGCACCATGCGCTCTGCACCTTGAGGCTTTCGAAGGCTGGCACGCGCGCCGCCAACTTCGGCCAGATCTTTTGCTCGAAGAACGCATGATCGATCTCAAAATCCTCGGCGTCCGGATCGTTATCGTCGGGCGGCGCCAGGCCCGTGAGATAAAATCGCCCCTCAGGGCGAAGATAGACGCCCGAGGGGTCGATCAACAGGCCGCAGCCGGGGAGTTCCTGCCGGCAATCGATCACGAACACGAACCGCTTGCGCGGTCGCACGGGGAGGGACAGGCCGACCATGGCGGCCACCTTGGCCGAATGGTAGCCCGCCGCGCACACCACGGTGCCGGTCGCGATCGAAGCGCCGCTGCGGAGCTGCACGCCCGCGATGCGCCCCAGCTGCATGTCGATGCCGATCACCTCGTCGGGCACGTAGTCAACACCACGCTGTCGCGCGCTGTTGCGGAGCAGCGTCAGTAGCGCATGCGGATCGACCCATCCCTCGCCGCTGCGGCCGTAGCCGGCGCCGCCCAGTCCGTCCGTGCAAAGCCAAGGGAAACGTTTCGACAGCTCCGACGGCCCGAGCAGTTCGGTATCGGCGCCAAGACCTTTCTGCACCGCGATATTTCGCTCAAGGCCCGCGCGGCCGTCCTCGCTGGCCATGACGAGATAGCCTTTTTCCCGAAATGCAATGTCGGCGTCGGGTCCGAACTCCTCGTGGACGGTTTTGAAGAAGCCGACGCCGAATTGAGACAGACGTATGTTCTCGGGCGTCGAGAATTGCTGCCGGATCGAGGCCACGGAGCGCCCCGTCGCACACCATTGATAGCTTGGATCCTTTTCCACCACCAAAACGCGCCCGCGAAACCCATCGCGCGCGAGGAAGTAGGCGATGGCGCTGCCGACGGCTGCTCCGCCGATGATCACCACGTCCGCGGATAGGATAGGCATTGGGCGATACCTGCCTTACTCAGATCGTGCGACACCTTGCCGGAACGGCGAGGGGCTGTGAAGCCTTGCCTCGGGCATGGGTCCGTTGCTGCCTATCCCGACGGCACGTCTCAGCACGCGCAACACGTCATCGTCACTGGAGCCACCATGACTACGCAACCAGCCGTCCGCCCCCGCCGCAGCGTTCTTTACATGCCGGGCTCCAATGCGCGCGCACTGGAGAAAGCCAAATCGATTCCCGCCGATGCGCTGATCCTGGATCTCGAGGACGCCGTGGCGCCGGACGCCAAGGACGCGGCGCGCCAGCACGTATGCGAAGCGGTGCGTTCGGGCAGCTATGGACGGCGTGAACTCGTCATACGCATCAACGGAGAGGCGGCGCCCTGGTTCGATGCCGACATCGCCGCCGCCATCAGCGCGGCTCCGCACGCCATTCTTATTCCCAAGTTAGAGCAGCCGGCCCAGTTGCAACGCATCGCAGAACGGCTGCAGCGGGCCCCGGCGGCGCGGGAAACACGCATCTGGGGTATGTTGGAAACGCCGCTCGCGATCCTCAATGCCGCCTCGATTGCCGAGTGTGCCGCTAAGTTTCCCGAAACCCGCCTCGATGTGCTGGTGATCGGAACCAATGATCTTGCAAAGGAAACGCGGGCACTTCAGGAGCCGGGTCGCGCCGCGTTCGTGCCCTGGCTCATGACGTGCGTTGCTGCGGCCCGGGCGTATCGCCTGGAGATCCTCGATGGCGCCTTCAACAATTTCCGAGATCTCGACGGCCTGCGCCTGTAATGCGTGCAGGGCCGCCAATTCGGGTTCGATGGGAAGACGCTGATCCATCCTGACCAGGTATCGATCGCCAACGAGGTGTTCAGCCCCACGAGCGAAGAGGTGGCGTGGGCCCGGAAGATCATCAATGCCTTCGACAGGACCGAGCACGCGGGCCAGGGCGTCATCAGCCTGGAGGGACGCATGGTCGAGCTGTTGCATCGCGATCAGGCCCGCCGCACGGTCGCCACGGCGGACGCAATCATGGCGACCACGCAGGGCGCTTGAGCCACGCGTCTGAGGTGCCCTAGCCGAGGCGCTGTTTCGACCCTGCGTCCGCACGGGTCGCGCGCGTTTCGCTCGTCTCGCCAGAAGCCGCACCAGCATTGGCGGCGTCCTCACGGAACAATTGCTCCAGCTCCTCGGCATACTGACGGGCCTGAGTCTGAAGTTTCGCTTCGTTGCTGGCGTCGCGGTACCCTTCATAGAGGCGCTTGCGGTCGTGCTGCGCGAAGACGTCCGTGATGCGCCGCACCTCGGCTGGCGGCAGGCCCAGGCCACGCAATACATCCCGGGTCAATTCGAGAGAAGCCATGAAGGTCTCTCGCCGGATGTGGGTCACGCCCAGGTCGAGAAGGCGATACACGTGCTGACGGTTGCGGGCGCGGGCAAACACGGGCACATGCGGGAAGTGCTGGCGAACCACGGCTGCCGTCTTCAGCGAAGCATCGACATTGTCGATCGCCAGCACGAAGGCGCGAGCCTTGTCGGTTTGCGCCGCCTCCAAAATATCGAGACGGCTGGCGTCGCCGAAGTAGGCCTTGTTGCCGAACCGGCTCACGAGCTGGATCTGATCCGGGCTGATGTCCAGTGCGGTGAATGGAATACCGCGCGCTCGCAGGATGCGGGCCGTGACCTGGCCCACTCTGCCGAAGCCCGCGATAATGACGTGTCCTTCGGCCTCGGGCATGGCATCGAATTTTGGAGCTTTCTCCGTCGTCCAGCGGCGGATCATGTCGTCGGCCCGCAACAGCAGCGGGGTTGCAACCATCGACAGCGTGACGACCACAGCTAGTTTGTGGCCCTCAGGGGTGCCCAGCAGCTTGCCCGCTTCGAGCAGTCCCAGGATGACGAAGGCAAATTCGCCGCCTTGCGAAACCGTCAGCGCGAGACGGCGCGCCGCCCCTGAGCGTAGCGCCTGCCATCTTGCGATCGCGTAGAGGATGAGGGCTTTGATCACAATGAGGCCCGCGACCATCGCCAGAATGCGCGCTGGTTCCTGGCGCATGAGACCGATATCGAGAGACATGCCGATCGCCGTGAAGAAGAGGCCGAGCAGCAGGCCTTCGAAAGGCTGGATGTCGGCCTGGATCTGATGCCGGAATTCGCTGTCAGCCAGCACAGCGCCGGCGATGAAGGCGCCCAGAGCCGCCGACAGTCCGCCCAATTGCATGAGAAGCGAGACGCCGATCACCGTCAGCAGCGCCATGGCCGTCATGGCTTCTCTGACGCCGGTTGCGGCGATCAGCCGATACAGGGGGTTCAGGACCAGCCGCGCGACGACGATCACCGCCGCGATCAGGGCCAACGCCTTGCTTACGCCCAGGACGGCATCGGTCGGCGTCGTTTCGGCTTGCGCGGCCACGATGGGCACGAGGGCAATGAGCGGAATGGCCGCGAGATCTTGGA
>JBKJYG010000253.1:0-3236 GCA_046715905.1 Hyphomicrobiaceae bacterium
GGCTTCTTCTCATGCCGATCTCAAGGCGGTCTTTGGCGGCGACGATGTGCGCCAGTTTCGCGCTGGCTTTGCCAATGCTGACGCAAGTCTGGCTGGTGCCTCCGGCCGCAGCGCAGGAGCCGATCAAAATTGGCGAGCTGAACAGCTACAAAACCGTGCCGGCCTTTCTCGAGCCTTATCGGAAGGGTTGGGAACTGGCCGTCGAGGAGGTCAACAAGGCCGGCGGCATCCTGGGGCGGAAGCTCGAGGTCGTTTCGCGCGATGACTCAGGCACGCCGAGCGATGCCGTGCGCGTGGCCGAGGAACTGGTGTCGCGCGAAGGCGTCGTGCTGCTGATGGGTGAATTCCTGTCGCACGTCGGACTGGCGGTGTCAGACTTTGCCAAGCAGCGCAAGATACTCTTCATCGCTGCCGAGCCCTTGACCGACAAGATCGTCTGGGAGAACGGCCATCGCTACACCTTCCGCCTGCGCGCCTCGACCTACATGCAGACCCATATGCTGGTCGAGGAGGCCGTCAAGCTCAACAAGAAGCGCTGGGCGCTCGTCTATCCCAACTACGAGTACGGGCAATCGGCCATCGCCTCCTTCAAGAAGCTGATGACCGCGCGCCAGCCTGGGGTCGAGTTTGTGGCCGAGCAGGCGGCGCCCTTGGGCAAGATCGAGGCCGGCGCCGTGGCCCAGGCCGTGGCCGACGCCAAGCCCGACGCGATCTTCAACGTCACCTTCGGCGCCGACCTGCAGAAGTTCGTGCGCGAGGGCACGACGCGCGGGCTGTTCCAATCCACGCCCGTGTTCTCGGTGCTGGGAGGCGAGCCCGAGTATCTCGACCCGTTGAAGGAGGAGGCGCCGGTCGGCTGGTACGTGACGGGCTATCCGTGGGACCAGATCGCGACGCCCGAGCACAAGGCCTTCGTCGACGCCTATCGCGCGCGCTTCAACGACTATCCGCGCCTGGGCTCGGTGGTCGGTTACGCGGCCCTGCACACGGCGGCCGCTGCCCTGCGCAAGGCGCAATCGACCGACACCGAGAAGCTGGTCGAGGCGATGATCGGGCTCGAGCTGTCCACGCCCTTCGGCCCGATCACCTATCGCGCGCTCGACCATCAATCGACGATGGGCGCCTACGTGGGCCGTACCGCCGTCAAGGACGGACGCGGCGTCATGACGGACTGGCGCTACGAACCGGGCGAGAAACACCTCCCCCCCGACGCCGAAGTCCGCGCCCTGCGCCCGGCGAAGTGAGGGACGGGGGAGCGTTACTCCTCGTTAACTCCCGAAGGCTCGCCCGAAAACAGTCCAATCTGGCGCAGGGAATGAGCATTTGAGCCGTTGATACAGAGGAGCGGACAGAACACATTCCTCGACCGAGGCGCTGGACAGGCCGGGGTGGCGCTTTGAGAAAGCTTGACGCCTCGCATGCTACCATCGCATCGACGCCCTTGCCTAAATCCCAGTCGCCGCGTCTGGTCGTGGCCCCACCACCAGCGCGGACCCGTGCATGCTCGCCTCCTTCGTCATTCAAACCCTGAACGGCTTGGCCAGCGCGTCGCTGCTCTTCCTGGTGGCGCTCGGTCTCACGCTCATTTTCGGTGTCACGCGGGTCGTCAACTTCGCGCACGGCTCCTTCGCCATGCTCGGCGCCTATGGCGCCACCACCCTCTATTCCCGCCTCGGCGGTGGCGGCTTCGGCTTCTGGGGTGGCGTCCTGCTGAGCGGCTTGGCAGTGGCCGCCCTGGGTCTTCTCATCGAGGCCACCCTGCTGCGGCGCATCTACGGCGCGACCGAGCTCTTGCAACTCGTGGCGACGTTCGGCGTGGCGCTGATCCTCAAGGATGCCACGCTGTTCCTGTGGGGGCCGGAAGACATTTTGGGCCCACGCCCGCCGGGATTTCTGGGCGCGGTGTGGATTTTCGGCAAGCCACTGCCCAGCTATGACCTGCTGCTGCTCGCCCTTGGTCCCCTGGCGTTGGGCGGCATCGTGCTGCTGCTCCGCAAGACCGAGTGGGGGACGCGGCTACGCGCGGCCACCGAGGATCGCGACATGGCGGCCGCGCTGGGCATCAACCAGGCCCTGCTGTTCACGGGCGTGTTCGTGCTCGGCGCCTTTTTGGCGGGCCTGGCGGGGGCGTTGCAGTTGCCCCGCGAGCCGGCCAATCTCAATATGGATCTGTCGCTCATCGTCGATGTCTTCGTCGTCACGGTCGTGGGCGGTCTTGGCAGCATTCCGGGCGCCTATGTTGCCGCGATCTTGATCAGCGTCGTCAAGGCGTGGTGCATCGGGCTTGGCGATGTCGCGATCGGCGGCGTGCTGGTCTCCTTCCCCAAGCTGACCCTGATGGCGCAGTTCCTGGTCATGGCCGCGGTGCTGATCGTGAAGCCCTGGGGCTTGTTTGGGCGCCCGCCCGAACCCGGCCGCCACGCGACCGAGCCGTTGGAGCCGCTGCCGGCGCCGACGCGCGCGTTCTACGCCTGGGGGCTGGCGTTGACGGCCGGCCTGGCGCTGCTGCCGTTTTTCGCCGACCGCTTCACCCTCGTGTTGATGACCGACGTGCTCGTGTTTGCGCTGTTTGCGGCGGGCCTGGGTTTGCTGATGGGCTCGGGCGGCATGGCTTCATTCGGGCACGCCGCCTATTTTGGCGCCGGCGCCTATGCCTCGGCGCTGGCCGCCAAAGCCGGGATCGGATTTGCCGGCGCTTTGGCCATCGGCACCCTCGTCTCCGTTGTCCTGGCGGTGGTGTTCGGCTGGTTCTGCGTGCGGCTATCGGGCGTGTCGCTGGCCATGCTGAGCTTGGCGTTCGCGCAGATCGTCTGGGCGGGTGCGTTCGAGTGGGATGGCGTGACCGGCGGCAGCAACGGCCTCGTCGGCGTCTGGCCGCCGCCCGCGCTGACGGGCAAGGCCGGCTATTATCTGATGACGCTGGCCGTGGTGGGCTTGAGTATTGCGGCGCTGCTGCGTCTGCAGCACACGCCCTTCGGGTACGCACTGCGAGCTGCGCGCGACAGCCCGCTGCGGGCGGCGGCGATCGGCATCGACGCGCGGCGAGTGCAGTGGGCGGCATTCGCCATCTCGGGGGCCGCCGCCGGCCTGGCGGGCGCGCTGCTGGCGTTCTCGAAGGGCTCGCTCTCGCCCGATCTCCTCTCCATTCCGCGCTCGATGGATGCGTTGGTCATGGTGCTGCTGGGGGGCGCCAACACGCTGCTGGGCCCGCTCGTCGGCGCGGCCGTGTTCGTCGG
>JBKJYG010000254.1:0-3727 GCA_046715905.1 Hyphomicrobiaceae bacterium
CCGATCTGGCGAAGCAACTTCTGGGTGAGCGCGACATCGGCATGAGCGGTCCCGGCAGCGTGGCCGGGATCGTCGGGCTCGACCGGCAGGGGCTCCGTCCAAGCCCCCACACCCTGCTGCGCCAGCAAGCGCCAGTCGAACTTTTCGCCAGGGTCGATCTTCCGGTCGGGCGCCACGTCGGAGTGAGCCAGCACCCGGTGGGGCGGGATGCGCCACCGGCCGACGACATCGGCAGCCAGGGCGGCCACGGCTTGCATCTGCGGCGCGGGAAATGCGGGATAGCCAAGGTCGTGGCCCGGGTTCTGAATCTCGATGCCGATGGAGCAGGAGTTGATGTCCGTCTCTCCCGCCCAGTGCGCGCGGCCGGCATGCCAGGCCCGGCGATCCTCGGCCACCATTTGCGTGATCCGTCCATCGACGTCCACCACGTAGTGGCAGGAGACGAAGGAGCGCGGGTCGGCTAGCCACGCGATGGCCTTGGCACAGCTGAGCATGCCCGTGTAATGCAGCAGCAGCAGATCCGGCGACCGACCCCAGCGTCTGTCGCCGACGTTGGGCGATGGGCGCAGCGCCGCCACCAGCGCGCTATCGGGTCGCTTCAGCGTCATCGGGCCTCGCGCGAGCGCCTGGCCCCGCGAGCAAACCCGCGTTCCTGCGCGATGATGTCGTAAGCGGCGTTGACCGAGGCGAGGCGCCGTTCGGCCAGTCGTGAGAATTCAGCCGGCACGCCGCGGCCGATCAGGCGGTCGGGATGGGTCTCGAGCACGAGCCGGCGGCGCGTGGCGATCAGCTCCTCGTCGGTGGCGGAAGGGGAGAGGCCCAGCACGGCATAAGGATCGGACGCATCGTAGACGAAGCGGGAACGGATATAGCCCAATTCGCTCGGTAAGATCTCCAACAGCGTGGCCATCGTGGCGAGGTAGCGATCCTCCTTCTCGTGCAACACCCCATCGGAGGCCGCGATGACGAACAAGGCCTCCATGACGTCCCGTTTCAAGTCGGGATCATCGCGCAGCAGCGTGTTGGCCTGCCTCGCATAATGCTCGTATCCCGCAACATCTCGCTTCGCGAGATCAAACAGCCGGCGTACATTCTGGATCTCGGACGCGGGCACGTGAGCCAGCCGCTTGAAAGCCTCGACCTCGTCTTGGGTGACAGCGCCGTCCGACTTCGCCATTTTCGCCGACAGGGCGATGATGGCCATCGTGAAAACGATGTCCCTCCGCGGGTCTTTCTTGGCCGGGCATGAAAGGCTGCTGTTTCCGAGCAACGTCGCGCGAAATTTGTGCGGCGCCACGATCGCCGCAGCGTGATCGGTCAGGCGTTTCCATAGGCTCATAACACAGGGATATAGCGCGCCCGGGCAGCGCGTCCAACTGCATCTTCGGCACCCGTGTTGGCGGTCGACAAGCGGCGGTGTCAACGATAAAATGGCACAATTGTGACGGTACGGTGGGCGGACGTTCCAAGCGGCCGAGGGTAGCTCCCCCAGGGCAGGCTTCGGAGGCGGCGTAGGTTGCGTTGGGGGATGTTCATGACGTGTCCGTGGCCGCTAAGGCTCATTTTGACTTTATCGGTCGGTTCACTCTGCTTTCTCCCTTTGATGACAAACACGACGCTGCTGGCGGAGCGAAGCGCTCCGGCGCACATCGAGCCAACGCCCCCCGCCGATTTGAACGAGATTTCCGCGTCGATTGCGGCTCGGCTGGATCAGGGTCTCCTCGAGCGCTTGCAGGATGTCCAGCTCGTTGCCTCGCTCGATGCCATGCGCGCCCCCGGCGCCACGATCGAGACCCGCCGCTCGATCTTGAAGCATCTGCAGCAAGGCTACCCGCTTTACGCCGTCCTCGCCTTCATCGATCCGGAGGGCCGGGTGCGCGACGCCAGCATCGCCCTGATCGAGGGGGCGGACGTGCGCCAGCGCGCGTCCTTCGCCGAAGGCACGAGGCGCGCCTTTGTCGGCGGCGGGCCCGATGCGGTGCTGCTCGGCCCGCTGCTGGGGCGAAGCTCCGATCCTACTTCCCGGTTTGTCGAGCTGGCTGCGCCAGTGCGGGCCGACGACGGGCAGTTGATCGGTGTCGTGGCGGCGCATCTCGACGCCGAGTGGGTCAACCAGATCATCATGAGTTCGGTCGAGCCCGTCGCTCGGCAGCATCACGGCATCGACGTTTTCATCGTGGGCCAAGACGGCACGCTCATTTGGGGGCCGCCGGGCATCACCGACGTCGATCTGTCCGGCCTTCGCAGAGGATCGGAAAAAGACGCGCCCGCGCTGGTCGTGCGTTGGCCGGATGGGCAGGATTACGCGGTCGGACAGGCGTCGACCGAAGGCCAGGGCGTGAAACCCGGTCTTGGGTGGCGCGTTATCCTCCGGCAGCGGGCCGAGGCCCGCCTGTCGCCGACGCTCGCGGTGCCGCATGCGTTCGTCGCCGTCGGCCTGTTGGCAGCGGTGGTTGCCGGACTGATGGGGTGGCTGTTCGGGCGCCGGTCATCGCCCGCCGGGCGCGGTGCTGCTCCCGGCACGGGGACGCTCGAGCGCGAACAACGGCTGGCGGAGCAGCATGAAGCCCAGAAGATGCAGAGCATCGGTCAATTGACCGGCGGCATCACGCACGACTTCAACAATGTGCTGATGGCGATCACGAGCAATCTGGAGCTGCTGCAAAAGTCGATGCCGAGCGATCCGCGCCTGCGGCGGCTGGCGGACAATGCCCTTGCTGGAGCGCAGCGCGGGATCAATCTCACGCAGCGGCTGCTGATGTTCGCCAAGCGTCAGGAGCTGAAGCCCGGCTTCGTGGAAATTCCGCCCCTGGTGTCGGGCATGGCCGACCTGTTGCGGCGGTCGCTGGGCCCCGCGATCGAGATACAAACGGAGGTTCCGCTGAAGCTGCCGCCGGTCTATGCAGACGCTCATCAGCTCGAGCTGGCGCTGCTCAGTCTCGCCATCATTGCCCGCGATGCCATGCCCGGCGGCGGCAAGCTCACTATTGCAGTGCGGCTGGAAACCTCGCACGTGCAAGTGTTGGGCAGCGAGGCGATGCAGGGCCGCTTACCGCAGCTGGCCAACGTCCACCCGGAGGGGCTGTTCGGCGCCCGGGAGTATGTGTCGATCAAAGTCATCGATACCGGCAACAGCACGACACTCGGGACGGCGAGGCGGCCCGTCACCGACGCGCTTCCCGCGAGCGCCGGCAAGGGCCCGGGCCTGGGGTTGCCGATGGTGCACAGCTTGGCGGCTCAATCCGGCGGCGCCTTCCGCGTGCTGAGCAGCGCCGGTCAAGGCACGACGGCCGAGCTTCTGCTGCCGCGGGCGACGCCGGGTCCAGCGCCGGGGCTGTTTAGCCCCGCATCCGTCTTCCCCTCGGCTCCCCCGCTCAATGTGCTGCTCGTCGATGATGACGTGCTCATCAACATGTCGACCGCGGCCATGCTGGAAGATCTCGGCCATACGGCGATTGAGGTCTATTCGGCCCAAGAGGCGATCGAATGTCTCGAAAGCGGAACGGCGGTCGATCTCGTTGTCACCGATTTCGCCATGCCGGGTATGAATGGCAGCCAGTTGATCAGAACGATTGCCGAGGATTGGCCGCACCTGCCGATCATCCTGGCCACGGGCTATGCCGAGCTCCCCGAAGTCATCGCCCTGGACGTGCCGCGGTTGTCAAAGCCTTATCGGCTGGAGGATCTGGCGGTGGCCATCGATCAAGGCCGCGCCAAGGCGCAGCCC
>JBKJYG010000255.1:0-3516 GCA_046715905.1 Hyphomicrobiaceae bacterium
TCGTCTATCATACACTGCTGATTGAACCGCCAACTTTTCTCAAAAGGCTGGACCAGGATCTGCGCGCTCAGAATGTCCGGTTTGTCGCGAAGACGTTTTCTAGCGTAACCGACGTGCTGGCCTTGCAAGAAAACATCATTGTGAATTGCACGGGTCTGGGTGCCAAGAAAATCTGGAATGATCACTTGCTGGAACCGATCAAAGGCCAGCTTGCGCTGCTGCCGCCGCAGCCGGAGTTGCAATATTTGTACAGCCAGAATGGCTACATTTTTCCGCGCAGCGACGCGGTGGTCGTGGGCGGGTCGTTCGAAACCGAATTTACAACTACGGACCCGGACCCCGCCTGTTGCAAAGAGTTGGTTGACTACATGAAGGGTGAGTTCGGCAGGGGACCCGAGATACCGCTTCCGGACTGCCACATTCATCATCCGAGAAATCGGCCGCAACTTGCGCCGGAGCACGTCCCCAACGTTTAATCATCGGCCTGAGGCCGTGCGAGACGCCTCCACAAAGGCCTGAAACACTTGATTGCCGGGATGATCGGTGCCGATAAAACGCTCCTGGTGCCACTGCAGGCCCATGGCAAAGGTCTGCCCCGGTATTTCGATTGCCTCGATTACCCCGTCGTCGGCACGGGCGCTCGCCACAACCGACGCTGACAGCTCTCCCACGGCCTCCTGATGAGACGTGTTGACGAGCATGGTGGCCTTGCCGATCAGGGCGAACAACTGAGTGTCGGGCATCAGCGTAACCTGATGCAGGCTGCCGTTCTGATCGTGGTCGAGACCAAGGGTCGAGGAGGTTTGCACGTCCGACCACAGCCGGCAACCGTGGACGCAGGCCAAGAGCTGCATGCCGGCACAAACCCCTAGAATCGGCTTGTCGCGTTTCAAATATCCATCGACGATCTTGCGCTCGACGATGAGCCGCTCGGACGGCGGAGCCAACGAGACCTTGCCTTCGAGATACCACTCGTCGGGGTACGCAAAGCGGCCGCCGCCGCAAAGCACGCCATCGAATTCCTCGATGACGCTGTCCACGATCTCGCTGAAATACGGTATGCCGAACGGCAGGCCGCCCGCAGCTCTGATCGCGCTGAATATCGCTTTCGACGCCTCGTAGCGGCTTGCATCGCCGCTCGTGTTTTCATCGAGGATGATCGCAATGCGTGGCTTCTTCTGCATCCTGACCATCGGCTAGCAACTAAGCGTTGTCGCCTGGCCTTTGGCCCACATGCACGGAGTCATAATGGTAGCATGCTCTTCGATCCGCGCTAATTCAGCCGAAAGAGTGGCATAATCGTCCGAGCCATTCAAAATGGTCGTGCATAGGTCCCGGAGATTAGAACCCTTCCCCTCGACCGGGCCATCGACGAAAACACACGATACCGTCGGCTGCCAGAAACCCTTAGGGTTTCCAAATGTCAGAACGGCGCCGCGCATCTTGACCTTGCCTTTCGTGCCGAGCCTCTCCGGCTGCAACAGCGTCAGACGCGCCTGACCTTCAAGAAACGCCGGCAGGCTCAGAATGCTGCGCTCCCGGTTGATATAGATCTCGCCGTGGTATTGGATCTGCTCTCGAACACCCGACTCGGCGGTGTAGTAATGCAGCTCATTGAACGTGAGGCATTCCTGGCTCTCGCTCGGGCGGATCTCGAGGATGCTGCGGGTGATGTGACGGGCTGTGAGGAACGAGCGCCGATAGAGAAGAAATCGGCCGCAAAGGAACTGGAAATCACTCTTGTGGTAGCCGCCGAATGGCGAGGCCTGGCTTGGAATACCGATCGAAAGGCCATAATTTTTTGGATCGAGGGCGGTGGTCGCTAGAATGTTGATGAGTGTGTGCCGCTTCAGGGCCAGCGGCTCGCCGTTCGTCGGCTGCATGCACTTTTTGTAGGTGTTGAGAGAGATCTTGAGGACCTGATCGGCGTATTCCGCATCGTTGAGGGAGAACGTCTCCCGATGAGCCTGCAGATCCGCCTGAAAGCGGTCGCGCTGGCGCCCGGAAAGGCTAATCGTCATGACACGGCCTCTGTTGCAACGGCCTCGCGGCGTCAAAGACGTCGCGAGGCCAATAAAATGCCCCGCACATCCGCTCGCTGCAGTGCATTGTGCCACGATCCGAGCAGAGTTGATAGAGGTTGACAGCCCGTTCAACGATCTCGGCTGTTCCGCGGCAGTACCCGATAGCGGGATGATCTTTCGCGGCAACGGGGCGCGGGCCATCCTCTCTTGCATCGGTGCACACGGCGACATGGTGTCGTCGGCATCGACCCCGAAAGGAGATACGGCCATGAAAGCGATTGCGCGAACCACCCGAGACGCATGGGCACTGTCCTTAAGCACTCCAATCCTGGCTCTGCTTCTCGCTGCCAGCCCGCTGGCCGCGCCGGCACAAGCCAAGGACGTGTCCACGATCTGGACCACGATCAGGGACAACTCACCGCGCTCGGTCTTCGACGAACTCCGGGACAGTGCGCCTCGCTCGGTGTTCGACGACATCCGCGACAGCGCGCCGCTCGCACCCGAGGTTGGAATGGGTCAAGGCAACGGGTCCTGAGGGGCGCGATTTCGCGCAGCTTGGAAACCCAAACGATTGTGTTGAAGCGATCTTAAACCGGGAGAAATGCTATGAAAACGATTGTGACAGCAGCACTTCTCGGCATCGGCCTTCTGTCCTGCCCCGTTCAGGCGAAGGACATGTCGACAATCTGGACAACGATCCGGGATAACTCACCGCGATCCGTGTTCGACGACCTCCGGGACTCGGCACCGCGCTCGGTGTTCGACCAGCTGAATCAAACGGCCCCGCGTATGGCCCAAGACAACAGCGACGGATTTGTCGGCGAGCTGACCCCGGCGTTCGAGCTCCTTCGGCGCACCGCGCGCTGACCCAGCCCTCGACCGTCGCTCTGCCGACTGTCGCACCTAGATTATGGTGAAGTCATATTGCAGACACGCGTTATCCAGCGAGCGTTAAAGCGCACGCTGGACCCATCCATAATGCGATTGGGCTCGCATTTTGGAGCCTAAGCCGAAGGCTGCCTCGCGCAGCCTTCGGTCGCCGCCAGTGAGCCATCTCCGGCGGTGCCGCGCCGAGCAAAAATCGAAGCGCTCGCAGCTCAATGATCTGGTCGCGCGCGAATGCATCCAGGGTGCCCGTCCGATGGAGACTGTGCGAACCGCCGCGCCGCCTCTGCTGAATTATTTCTCTGGCGTATGTCGGACTGAGGAAGCCTCGTTCCGTCCTTGAGCAGCAACGCAGGAGAGAGACGGCGCATCTCGCGATCCGACACGCGTAAAGGCCTATTTTGGCGCCATGGGGCACCATTGAAATGCCGTTATGATCCGGCGGGGTAGGGTGCTGCCGATGTGATGGGAAGTCAGTGATATCGGGTAATTTGGGGAGGAACGCGTGTTCAAGGTTTTGATGATCTCTGCAGTTCTGCTGCTTGTTGCCGGGATCGGGGTGATCGCCTACGCGTCGACGCGGCCCGACACATTTGCGGTAACGCGG
>JBKJYG010000256.1:0-9407 GCA_046715905.1 Hyphomicrobiaceae bacterium
AGGCCTGAGCCGCGGCCCCTGTCGCCGCTGCTCCGCCCTTAGCCGCGGCCGCCGTTCCGGGCTGCGTCATCGACCGCTCGATCGGAGCGGCCTTCGGAGCGGTGTTGGTCGCGGGCGGTGACGAAAATGTGCGGCTGCCGCGCGAGCCCGAGTTCCCACCGCTACCGGCTCGGGCAAATGCATCTCCAGCAACCATCGACAGCGAAGCCACGACGGCAATGGCCGGCAACAAACTGCGGATGAAACCACTGCGAAACATCAAGGCCTCCCAATTTTTTCTATTGTTCGTGACGAACTAACATAAGGAATCGCGGGGTGTTTTCAATCACCCCCGCAGCCGAACCCTCGTCAAGTTATGGCACGAAACCGCGCGAGCCGAAAGCACTCGTCCAAGGATATTCGAAACAGAGTCACAAATATCGCAGAAGCTTGTCAAAGTGATGTCAAAATAGCCCCTAACCCCCTCAATTGCTCTGTAAATTCGGGGAAGCTCGTGGCGATGAAACGGCTGTCGTCGACCGTCACCGGGCGGTCGGAGGCAAGACCCAGCACCAGGAAGGCCATCGCGATCCGATGGTCCATGTGGGTGGCGACCCTGCCGCCACCTTGGATAGGGCGCCCATAGCTTGCCCGGCCCGAGACGGTCAACACGTCGCCATCGACGCGCGCCGAAATGCCGTTGACCGCCAAGCCGCGCGCGGTGGCCGACAAGCGGTCGCTTTCCTTGACCTTGAGCTCGGCCAGCCCCTGCATCACGGTCTCGCCGTCGGCGAAGGCCGCAACCACGGACAGGATAGGGTATTCGTCGATCATCGACGGCGCCCTCAGCGCCGGCACGCGAACGCCTTTGAGCGGGGCGTGCCGGACGCGGATGTCGGCCACGGGCTCGCCGCCCTGCTCATGATGATTAAGGAAGGCGATGTCGGCGCCCATCTCGCGCAACGTCGTGTAGAAGCCGGTCCGCGTCTCGTTGACGAGCACGTTGGCGATGGTTATCTCCGAGCCTGGAACAATGGCCGCCGCCGCCGCCAGGAACGCGGCCGACGAGGGATCGCCCGGCACCACCACGTCGCGCCCTTCAAGTTCGGCATCGCCTCCGACCGTGATCGCCATGCCGTTCTCGTGCAGGGCGGTGCGCACGTCGCCGCCGAAGAAGCGCAGCATGCGCTCGGTGTGGTCGCGGGTGGGTTCCTTCTCAATCACCGTCGTCTGCCCGGGGGCGGCCAGCCCTGCCAGGAGAACCGCGGACTTCACCTGCGCCGAGGGCACCGGTGTGCGGTACTCGATCGGCACCAGGCTGGCTGTTCCGAGCAAGGTCAACGGCAGCGTCTCCCGGTCTTCGAGAACTCCGAGCCCCATCTGGCGCAGGGGGACGAGCACGCGCCGCATCGGCCGCCGCGAGAGGGAGGCATCACCCACGAGACGGGCGCGGATCTCATTGCCGGCGATGGCGCCCATCATGAGCCTCACGCCTGTGCCGGAATTGCCGAAGTCGAGGTCGTGGGCCGGCTGGCAAAAGCCACCGACACCGCGGCCGAGCACGAGCCAGTCTGGCCCCTCCTTGACCGCGGGCGCGCCCAACGCCGTGAGCGCCCGCGCCGTGTTGATGACGTCCTCGCCTTCTAGAAGGCCCTGGATGCGCGTTTTGCCGGTTGCGAGTGCGCCGTAGATCAGCGCGCGATGCGAGATCGATTTATCGCCGGGAACACGCAGGTGGCCGTTCAGTGGGGGCGATCGGGACGAGGTCAGAGGCTGGGGCTTTGGCTCGTGCACGGGTGTCCTCGTGGGGATGGGGCGCTCACCGCGATGGATCCCAGCCGCGGTACTGGAGGCAATCTAGCCTTCGAACTTGCAAAGGCTACACGAAAGTTGCCGCCGCCGCCGCCGCCGCCCTATGCTGCGCGGGCTCGCGATGAGCCATGCAATTCCGCAATGCGACGGAGAGGAAGCGCCCTATGATCAACGAGCTCAGGATTTACACGGTCAAAGCCGGCACGGTGGCGGAGGTGGCCAAGAATTCGGGCGAGATCGCCCGGGCCATTCGCGGCGACAATTACGGCAAGCTCGAGGGTTATTGGCTGACCGAGATCGGGCCGCTCAATCAGGTCGTGCACTTGTGGAGCTACAAGGATCTCAACGAACGCGCGCGACTGCGGGACGAGCTGTCGAAGAACGAGCGCTGGACCAAGGACTACCTGCCCCTCGCGCGCGGCAACATCATTCGCCAGGACATCCGGCTGATGAACCCGATCATCGAGCCGCGGCAACCCGCCAGCGCCAAGAATATCTATGAGCTGCGCACCTATCGCACCAAGGTCGGCGCCGTCAAGGAATGGACGCGGCACTTTACGGAAGCGCTGCCGATCCGGGAGAAGTATTCGAAGATCTCCGGTCTTTGGAACACCGAGGCCGGCCAGCCCAACGAAGTCGTGCACCTGTGGGCCTATCCCGATCTCAATGCGCGCACCGAAGCGCGCGGCGCGGTCGCCAAAGACCCCGGCTGGCATGAGTTCCTAAAAAAAGCCGGCGGCCTGCTCGAGGAGCTGCACACCATGGTCATGATCCCGGCGGCGCACTCGCCGATGAAGTGAGCCGTACCTGCGGCGAGCGGAGGCGTATTTGGGGCGGGTCTGACGGGATCCGCCCGATGTCCTCACCGAAAGTGCTTCGAAAGCTTCAGGCCTTGGGCCTGATAGTTGCTGGCGAGGTCGGTGCCGTAGAGCACGTCCGGCGTCTCACTCATGCGCTCGTAGACCAGCCGGCCGACGATCTGGCCATCTTCGAGGATGAACGGGACCTTGTGCGAACGCACCTCGAGCACGACCCGCGCACCCGAGCCGCCGGCCGCCGCATGCCCAAATCCCGGATCCATAAAGCCCGCATAGTGGACGCGAAACTCGCCGACCAGCGGATTGAACGGCATCATCTCGGCAGCATGAGTGGGCGGCACGTGAACGGCTTCTTTCGACGCCAGGATATAGAACTGATCGGGATCGAGAATGAGCCGGCTGGCGCCGCGCGCGGCGATCGGCTCCCAAAAATCGAGCGTGCTGCACGCGCCGGGCTGGTCGACATCGATGAGGCCCGTGTGTCGCTTGGCGCGATAGCCGATGAGACCGCTCGCGCTGCCGACGAGATCGACCGACAGCGCGATGCCGCCCTGAATATCTTCGACCCCGCCGCTGACCAGCTTCATGCGCAGGTGCAGGGCCGACAACTCCGCATCGCTTTCCGCCGGCTCCCCCGCTCGCAGCCGGAGCTGACTGAGACATGAGCCGCGCCTGACGACGATGGGAAACGTCTGCGGGCAGATCTCGGCGTAAAGCTGACCGGTATAGCCGGCCGGGATCAGGTCGAATGAGGACACGCCGTCGGCGATGACGCGCGTGAACACATCGATCCGGCCGGTCGAGCTCTTCGGATTGGCGGCGGCGGAGAGGTCGCGCGGCAACGCCAGGCGTTCGAGCAGCGGCACGACGTAGACACATCCCGTTTCGAGCACGGCGCCCGGAATGAGGTCGATCGTGTGCAGCGAAAATTCGGCCAGCTTCTGGGCGACGCTTGAGCCGCGTCCCGGCAGGAAGCTCGCCCGCACGCGGTAGGCGACGGCTCCCAATCGCAGGTCGAGGCTGGCCGGCTGGACCTGCCGGTGCTCGATGGGGATGTCGGACGCGATGGCGCCTGTGTCGACCAGCGCGCGGATCATCTGCGCCGGCAGGATGCCGGCTTTGGCCGGGTTAATGTGGCCGTCGTCGGGCTTTGCCGCCGTCGTCGCGCGCGCCTCAGGCATCGATCCCTCCCTGGCGAGCGCCCCTTGAAGCAGGCTTCGCGGTGGCCGGCAATGGGGCAGGTTGGCGGCTCGAGAGCCGGCTTCGCATCGAGGGTGAGTCCGGGTAGGCTGCAGCCCAGCAAAGCGCGGGAGACGGCAAGCATGCATCAAGGTCAGGGCCGATCAGCGGGACACTCCACGACGCCCGACCCTGTGGCGCGCGCGCGCAGTGTCGTTGAAGTCCTGCAGGCCGCCGCGCCCCGGATCGATGCCGGGCGTGCGCTGCCCGATGACGTCGTCTCCGAATTGCACCGCGCGCGGCTGTTCCGCCTGCTGCTGCCGCCATGGCTCGGCGGCGATGCCTGCGATCTGAAGACACTGGCGCGGACGATCGAAATCATCGCCAGCGCCGATGGCAGCACGGGCTGGTGCATGGGGCAGGGCTCGGGCTGCGCCATGGCCGCAGCCTTCCTCGACCGGGAGACGGCGCAACGCTTCTTTGGTCCCGCCAATGCGGTTCTCGCCTGGGGTGCGGGCATCCAGGGCAAAGCGGTGGCCTGCGATGGCGGTTACCAGGTGACGGGCCGGTGGCAATTCGCCAGCGGCAGCGCCAATGCGACCCTGCTGGGGGCGCACTGTTATGTCTACGAGGCCGATGGGAGCCCGCGCCTCAAGGCCAACGGCAAGCCGCAGGATCGCACGGCGTTGATGCTTAAATCCAAGGCCGAGATCGAGGACGTGTGGCACACCGTGGGGCTCAGGGGCACAGCCAGCAACACCTATGCTGTGCGCGACCTGTTCGTGCCGGCAAACGAGACCATCGATCGTGATAATCCCGCCGAACTTCGGCAATCGGAGACGCTCTACCTCTTCCCCACGACACAGGCTTATGCCGCGGGGTTCAGCGGTCTGATGCTGGGGATCGCGCAGGGCACGATCAACGACCTCAAGCAATTGGCGATGACCAAGACACCGCGCGGTGCGCCCTCCTCGCTGCAGGAAAGCCCTGTGTTCCAAACCGATCTGGCGCGCATGGAAGCCCGTTTGCGCGCCGCGCGCGCCTACCTGCATGCGACGCTGGATGAGACCTGGGAGGCCGTGGACCACGCGCGCTCGTTGTCACTCGAGCAGCGGGGCGCCATCAAGCTCGCAACCACGTTTGTCATCAACGAGGGCGCGGCGATCGTGACGGAGGGTTATCGCGCCGCTGGCGCCACGGCGATCTTCCAGTCGAACACGTTCGAGCGGCGTTTGCGCGATGCGCTCTCGGGCTCCCAGCAGACGCAGGGACGGAACACGAACTTCATCACCGCAGGCCGCATGCTGCTCGGCCTGCCGCCGGACACGATGATGTTCCTCTGAGGCCAAGGCGAGCGTCCCCAGTTGCCCGGGGAACGCGCGTCCGACTTCGGTCGCGGCCAGCTCCAACCGCAAAGCTTGATGCCACGGCAACACCTGGCCGCCGCGCTCTCGCTGCCAAGCTTACTCGGCCGCTTGGGCTTTCGACTGCGGACCCTCGACGACGCGGGTCTTGAAGTCGGCCGGCGCTACGATCTCGAGCACCTCGAAATCCTCCGAGCAGCCGATCTCGCGATGCCGGATGCCGGGGATCTGGTTGATGCAGTCGCCTTTGCGGATCGTTCGCTCGCCGTGCCCTTCGTACTCGAAGGTGGCCCAGCCGTTCAACACGTAGACGAATTGGAACGTGCAATCGTGCACGTGCCACTTCTGGACTTCATCTTTCATTTCCTTGCCGTTGTGGCGAACGAGATGCGCCACGTAGTCGCCCTTGGTCCCATCCTTGATGCCGAGATCGCGATAATCGAAAATCTCGCGCAGACCGGGGGTCCAGGTCGCCTGACTGGCGACATCGTGACTGAATTTCCACTCTTCTTTCGACATGGGGTTCCTCCACTCCGAGCGTGATCGCTGGCTCGGGGCAGTGATCTTCCCCGATCAGGCCGCGGCTGTCGAGTGCCTGGACCCCCAATGGCCTTGTCATGGTTGGCAAAACGGCCGGCTTCTATATGGTCCGCGGGCGCATCGCCTTAGAAGGATACCCGTGTGACCGACCTCGCCGCCAAGCTGCAGGACCACATGCCGCCCATGAGCAAGCTGCTCGGCATCTCGATCGTGAGTGCCAGCAAGGATCAGGTCGAGGCGCGCATGACCGCGCGCGAAGAATTCGGGAACGGCAGCGGCATTCTGCACGGCGGCGCTTATATGACGTTTGCCGATTACCTCGGAGCCGTCGGCACCGTGCTTAATCTGGCGCGCGGAACAAGCACGACGACGATTGAAAGCAAGACCAATTTCTTTGCCCCGGCGATGGTGGGCGCCGTCATCACGGGGACGTCGACACCGCTGCATCGCGGCCGGCGCACGCAGGTCTGGCAGACGCTGATCACGTCGGCCGAGGGCCGGCTGCTGGCCCTGGTGACCCAGACGCAGATGGTGCTCGAGGCCCGCTCGCCGACGGATGCCGCAGCAGGCCCAAAGGTATAGCCCGGATCACCGGTTGAGGACGACCACCGCCTCGACGTGATGCGAATATTTGAATTGATCGAAGCCCACGATGCGTTGCACGCGATAACCGCCATCGATCAGCGTCCGCAGGTCCCGCGCCAGCGTCGCCGGATTGCAGGACACGGCGACCACCGTTGGCACCTTGGACCGGGCGATGGCTTGCGCCTGCGCCTTGGCGCCCGCACGCGGCGGATCGAACACCACGGCATCGAATGCGTCGAGTTCGCGCGGCGACAGGGGATCGAGGAACAGGTCGCGCGGCTTGGTCTCGATCGGCTTCAGTCCGGAGGCATGCCGCGCGGCATCGGCCAGCGCCGCCAGGAGCTGGCGGTCGTGCTCGACGGCCAGCACGCGGGCTCGCGACGCCAATCCGAAGGTGAACGTGCCCAGGCCCGCGAATAAGTCGACCACGCGTCGAGCCCGGCCGATGCCCGCGCGCGCTTCCGCCACCATGGCGGTTTCAGCTTCGGCCACGGCTTGCACGAACGCGCCGGGCGGCGGCTCCACCTTGACACCAGCAAGGGTCATCATCGGCCGCTCGGCGGCGTAGATGAGTTCGCCATCAAGGGTCACACGCAAGATGCGTGACCGGGGCGCCAGTTCGGCAATCCTGGCGCGGCTCTTCGCATTCAGGGCCCGCTTGCCTGGCGTGACCATGTCGAGGTCCAGCCCGTTGCCGGCCGCCAGCACGGTAAAACGAACCTCACCGTCACGCGAGATGACCTCATGGGCGATGGCTTTGAGCATCGGCAATGCGCGCATGATCTCGGGGACCAGGACGGCGCAGTCACGGATCGGCTCGATGCGATGGGAGGCTGGGCCATGGAACCCGAGTTTCAGTTCGCCGCCGTCCTGCGCCGCCGACAGCGTGGCCCGCCGCCGGGTGTTATCCGCTATGGGAATGAGATCGATCGCGGGCACGTCGATGCCGCGCTGCGCCAGCGCCCGGCCGAGCAGCCCTTGCTTCCAGCTGTGATAGAGTTCCGGCGCCATGTGCTGCACGGTGCAGCCGCCGCAGCGCGGATAATGCGGGCAGAGCAGGTCCGTGCGCCGCTCGGGGCTCGGTGGTCCATCGATGCGGATGAGCGTCCCCGGCCCGGCGATGATCGTCTCGCCCGGCAGCGCGCCCGCAACGTGCATCGGCCCAGCGGGCGTGTCGGCGACGCCGTCGCCCTGCGCTCCAAGGCCGGTGATGGAATAGCGCGCGCCATCAGCCGGCATGATGGGCTCCCAGCAGGAATTCGACATTGCCGTCGCCTCCCGGGATCGGCGATGGGATCGAGCCGAGCACGCTCCACCCCGGCTGAGCGGCCAGCCAGGTGTGAACCCTCGACAGTGTGGCCGCGTGCACCGCCGGATCGAGGACGATGCCGGATCGCGGGACAAAGGCGGGCTCCGCCTCGAACTGAGGTTTGACCAGCGCCACCAGCCAGCACCCCGGTACCGCGAGCCTCAGCGCCGCCGGCAAAGCTTTGACGAGCGAGATGAAGCTGACGTCGGCGACCAGCGCCTCGACGGGCCCGGTAATCTCTGCGGAAGTCAGCTTGCGGGCATCGAACGCCTCCAGGCTGGTGACGCGGGGGTCGGCACTGAGGCGGGCATGCAATTGGCCGCGCCCGTTGTCCACGGCGAAGACGTGTGCGGCGCCAGCCTCCAGCAGGCGTTCGGTAAAGCCGCCGGTGGAGGCACCAAGGTCGAGCGCCGTGCGCCCCGCGGCGCTGAAACCGAAGTGCGTCAGAGCCGCGCCAAGTTTCAAATAGCCTCGCGATACGTAATCGCCCGCGCCCGCCCGCACGTCGATCCGGGTTGTGTCGCGCACGGGGGCTGCCGGCCGGACAACCCTGACGCCTTCGACCGAGACCTCGCCCCGTTGGATGAGGTCCCGCGCCCGCGCCCGCGAAACCACGAGACCGCGGCTGACGAGCGCTTGATCGAGCCTTTGGCGGTCGCATGACGGCATGAGTGGGAGGCGCTCCGTTGCGAAATGGGGCAAAAGACGCGGCGTATGCTGGTCAAGCCCGTCAACTCTGATGTCTAAATAATCCGAATCGCGCTCTACGTAGGTTAGAATGCGGGCCATTGATCGCCAGATTCCAACCCTACGAGCAAATCTCATGAGATATACGACCATGGACCGTCGGCACGCGCTACGAGTGTTGGGCGGCTCGGCTCTCGTGCTGCCGGCGGCCCTGGGCTTGGGGAGCGGGCTTGGCGGCCTGACGCCGGCCGAGGCGCAAGACAAAAAGCCGGCGTTCGCGCTACCCCCGCTGGGTTACGGTTACGAGGCGCTGGAACCGCACATCGACACGGCAACCATGGGCTTTCATCACAAGAACCATCATCAGGCGTTTATCAACAATCTGAACGGCTTGGTCGACAAGTACCCCGAGCTTGCGACGCGGCCGGCCGTCGAGATGCTGCGTAACCTGCCGGGCATACCCGAAGCCGTGCGCATTCCCGTGCGCAACAACCTCGGTGGGCATTGGAACCACACCTTTTTCTGGGCGCTGATGACGCCCGGCGGGTCGAACTCACCGACCGCGGAGGTCAAGAGCGCGATCGACGGCGCGTTCGGATCCACCGAAAAGATGAAGGACGCGGTGTTGCAATCGGCTCTCGGCCGCTTTGGTTCGGGCTGGGCGTGGCTGGCGGTCGGCGCGGATAAGAAGCTCTCCGTTGTCAACACGCCCTACCAGGACACGCCGCACATGGAGCTTGGCGCCAAGCCACTGCTCGGGATCGATGTGTGGGAGCAAGCCTATTATCTCAAACACCAGTCGCGACGCGGCGATTACGTCAAAGCCTGGTGGAGCACAGTCAATTGGGACAAGGTGGCCGAGAACTTCAGGTCTACGGACTAGACGGGTTGGCGGGTCGTCTCCAGGTAACTTGGCGCCACCGATAAAAAAAGCCCCGGCGAGAGCGCCGGGGCTGTTCCTGAGACCGCGCGGGGGGAAGTAGGGTAGCACGGGGACAGGTACGCATACAGGTCACTTGGTCACTCTACCCTGGGGCGACAACCCGGTCGAGGTATCGCCTGGATGGTGATTGAGCCTGTGGATAATCCCTGCAAAGCAAGGTTTAATCGCCATCAGATCTCGTTGGCTTGCAC
>JBKJYG010000257.1:0-11801 GCA_046715905.1 Hyphomicrobiaceae bacterium
GGGTTTCCAGGCCCGGCGCCCATGTGGGACCAGAATGGCCAGCCTCTGCCTTGCCGTTACCGGTTGTGGATTGCTCGTCGTGCAAGCACTGGAAGAACAGCCGCCACTCGTCGCTGACGGACCCAGGGTTGGTCTCGTATTGCGCCTGCATTTCCTCGATGTACCCAGCGTTGGCGCCACTGAGGAAGGAGGTTTGCGCAAACGCGCGGTTTTGCGGCTGACGGGCCATACGGCTGCTCCCGGCGAGACGTGATTAAAGACGGACGCGAACGCTGACCCGTGCGGGCAATGTCTGACGCCTCACTTGAACATAATACGTTTGCTCAAGTCTTTAAGAGCGACGCCAAGGTCGTGCCAAGCCCAGCCGGGCTCTTCGAAATTGTGATGCCAGCGGCGCGCATCGCCTCGAATTTATCTTCGGCCTTGCCCTTGCCGCCAGAAATGATGGCACCGGCATGGCCCATCCGCCGGCCAGGAGGAGCCGTTGCGCCAGCGATGAACCCGACCATGGGCTTGGACCGGCCCTTGGCACGTTCACGCTTGATGAAGTCCGCGGCGTCTTCTTCTGCCGAGCCGCCAATCTCACCGATCATGATGATGGAATGGGTATCCGGATCGGCTAGAAACATTTCCAGCATGTCGATGAATTCGGTGCCTTTGACCGGATCGCCGCCAATGCCGACCGCGGTCGATTGACCAAGCCCGGCATCGGACGTCTGCTTGACGGCCTCGTAGGTGAGCGTGCCCGAACGCGACAGGATGCCGACGTTGCCGGGCCGGAAGATGTTGCCCGGCATGATGCCGATCTTGCACTCGCCGGTGGTCAGAACGCCAGGGCAATTGGGTCCGATCAGGCGCGATTTCGACCCCGTGAGCGCCCGCTTGACCTTCACCATGTCGAGCACCGGAATGCCCTCCGTGATGCAGATGATCAGCGGGATCTCCGCGTCGATCGCCTCCAAAATGGCGTCAGCCGCGTAGGCCGGCGGGACATAGATCGACGTGGCCGTGGCGTCCGTCCGCGCCTTGGCCTCGTGCACGGAATTGAAGATCGGCACATCCGCCAGCTGTGGGTCGGGATGCTGCGTACCACCCTTGCCGGGCGTCACCCCGCCCACAACCTTGGTGCCGTAGGCCTTGGCCTGCTGGGTGTGGAAGGTCCCCTGACTGCCCGTGATGCCCTGACAAAGGACCCGGGTGTTTCTGTCGACGAGGATTGCCATGCACCTGCCCCTGATGTCGGTTTCGCCGCTTGTGGAACATAACCCGTTCAGGATCAAGTAGGGCCCATGGTCGATTTTACGGGTTGGCGGCCAGCGGCCCGTCGGCTTCACCACCAAGGCTGATCCGGGCCGCACCCGCGATCGCGCATTTGCTCCACGTCACCCGCGACCCCAGCGCCGTCCGATTTGCCGGGGTTCAGGTTGCCGCTTTCACCTCGGCCGTGATCTTCTTGGCTGCGTCCTCGAGATCGTCCGCCGCCACGATCTTGAGGCCGGACTCCGCCATGATCTTCTTGCCCAGCTCGACATTGGTGCCTTCGAGCCTGACCACCAGCGGCACCTTCACCGCCAGCTCGCGGACCGCCGCGACAACGCCTTCGGCGATGATATCGCAGCGCATGATGCCGCCGAAGATGTTGACCAGGATGCCGTTCACGTTGGGATCGTTCAAAATGATCTTGAACGCGGCCGACACTTTCTCCTTGGAAGCCGACCCCCCTACGTCGAGGAAGTTGGCAGGCTCAAGACCATAGAGCTTGATGATGTCCATGGTGCCCATGGCCAGCCCCGCGCCATTGACGAGGCAGCCGATCGTGCCGTCGAGCTTCACGTAAGCGAGATCGTGCTTGGAGGCCTCGACCTCGGACGCGTCTTCCTCGGCCAGATCGCGCAGGGCGACGATGTCCTTATGCCGGAAGAGCGCGTTGGAATCGAAGTTCATCTTGCCGTCGAGACAGATGAGCTCCCCCGCCTTGGTCACGACCAGAGGATTGATCTCGAGCAGGCTCATGTCCTTCTCGGTGAACAGCCGGTACAGATTGCCGACCAACTTGACGCACTGGTTCACCTGCTCACCCGTGAGACCGAGCGCGAACGCAATCTTGCGGCCGTGGAAGGCGGAATAACCCGAGGCCGGATCGATCGAGAGTGTGTGGATCTTGTCCGGCGTGTCGTGCGCCACCGCCTCGATGTCCATGCCGCCTTCGGTCGACACGATGAAGGCGATACGTCCGGTGGCGCGGTCGACGAGGGCCGACAGATACAGCTCGCGTGCGATCGCCGAGCCATCCTCGATATAAAGCCGCTGCACCTTGCGGCCGGCCTCCCCCGTTTGCGCGGTGACGAGCGTGTTGCCGAGCATCTGGCCGGCGGCCGTCTTCACGTCCTCGATCGATTTGGCCAGCCGCACGCCGCCCGCAGTGCCGGCTTTGGGCTCCTTGAATTTGCCCTTGCCGCGCCCCCCGGCGTGGATCTGCGATTTCACGACCCAGATCGGACCCGGCAGCCTTTTGGCGGCTTCCACCGCCTCATCGACAGAGAACGCAGCAAAGCCCTGCCCTGTGGGCACGCCGAAGGCGCGGTAGAGATCCTTGGCCTGATGCTCGTGGATGTTCATATCCGGTCTCCAAGGCGCCTAGGTCGAATGCGAGACGACAAACCTCACGCCCCGAGTTGCGGGGCAATCTTTTTGCAGGCCTCGATCAGTCCCTTAACGGACTCGACGGACGTCATGAACATCTGACGCTCGGCTGAATTGAGGTCGATTTCCACGATGCGCTCCACGCCGCCGCTCCCGATCACGACAGGCACGCCAACGTACATGCCTTTCACGCCGTACTCACCATTGAGATAGGCGGCGCACGGCAGCACCCGGCGCTTGTCTTTCAGATAGCTCTCCGCCATCTGGATCGCTGAGGAGGCTGGCGCATAGAAGGCCGAGCCGGTTTTGAGCAGGCCTACGATTTCGCCGCCGCCCTTACGAGTGCGGTCCACGATCTGGTCGAGCTTGTCCTGCGTCAGCCAGCGCATCTTGATGAGGTCGGGCAAGGGGACGCCGCCCACGGCCGAGTAGCGGACGAGAGGCACCATATCGTCGCCATGCCCGCCCAGAACGAAGGCGGTCACGTCTTCGACCGAGACCTTCATCTCCTCGGCGAGGAAAAAGCGAAAGCGGCTCGTATCGAGCACTCCCGCCATGCCGATCACCTTATTGCGGGGCAGGCCGCACGCTTTCTGCAGCGCCCACACCATCGCATCGAGAGGATTGGTGATGCAGATCACAAACGCATTCGGGGCATATTTCTTGATGCCCGCGCCGACCTGCTCCATGACCTTGAGGTTGATGCTGAGCAGGTCATCCCGGCTCATGCCGGCCTTGCGCGGCACACCGGCGGTCACGATCACGACCTCGGCGCCTTCGATATCGGCGTAGGAATTGGTGCCCCGGATCGCCGCGTCGAAACCCTCGACGGCTCCACCCTGCATCATGTCGAGGGCCTTGCCCGCGGGCATCCCCTCAGCCACGTCGAACAGCACGACATCGCCGAGTTCCTTGAGGCCGATGAGGTGCGCGAGCGTGCCTCCGATCATTCCAGCGCCAATCAGCGCGATCTTGGTGCGGGCCATGAGGGTTACTCCTGAGCAATGGATGGACGACAGTCTGCCTGCCGCCGGCCAACCAAATGCAGCGGCAGCGCCAGTATGATGCGGCTCGCCACGCATTACCGGGATTTTCAGACGCGGGCAATATCGACGATTGGCAAGACCGAATATAACGCCGGCGCGGAAGCCGCTCTACCTGCGCGTTTGCGCAAGCCGTCCGGGATGGGTGATCGGAACGCCGCAATCGCTGATCCCAGTGTCGGCACAACACCTCGAACCAGCGTCCGGCACGACGCTGCGACTCAGGGTCTGAGAGTTGTTACCGATGTCTCCGGGCTGGACACTGCTGGTTTGGCGATCCCGGCAGGATTTGAACCTGCGACCCTTGGTTTAGGAAACCAATGCTCTATCCAGCTGAGCTACGGGACCGGTCGCAAGAGGCCGCGCAGCCGTGCGGCCTTCGTCATGAGAGTAGGCAATGTCATGAGAGTAGTCGGTGCTCAAAATCCGCGCAAGCAGCCCGCATGCGCCAGCCGTTCAGCCTCCACCGTTGATGCATCACTGCGAAACAGCGTTGAGCACTTTTTTAACGCGTTGCGGTCACATTAGGTCGTAACACTATCGTGGCGCTTTATCGCGTTATTCGACCGAATGCCGTGATTTCGTAACCCGTCCGTTGATCAGAAGGCAGCGTCATGGCCTCGCGTAACGTTGGTGGCACAGGCTATGCACGTTGCATGGGTGCCCTCTTTTTAGCTACGGCTGCCCTGTGCGGAGCAACCGTGGCCCAGGCCGCCGAGGCGTGGCCGTCCAGGGTCAAGGCTCACTATAAGATCGAGCTCAATGGCTTTGACATAGGTTCGTTTGAGTTTACCGCCGGCGTCCACGGTCAGGCCTACACGCTGACCGGCGATGCGAACCTGTCGGCTCTCTTGGGTGTCCTCAAGTGGCAGGGCGCAACGCGCACGGGCGGGCGCCTCGCGGGCGACGCGCCCAGACCGGCCGGGTACATGTTCGACTATGCAGGCGCGGGCAAATCCGGATCGATAAAGATGGGGTTCACGGGTGATAAAGTCACCGCGCTGTCTGCCACACCGCTGCAACCTGCACCGGCCGGCACCATCCCTCTGACTGACACGCATCTAAAAGGCGTCCTCGACCCGCTGAGTGGCGTTATGGCGCTGAGCCGCCCCGGCTCTGGCGATCCCTGCGCGCGCAAGCTGTCGATTTTCGACGGCAAACAACGTTTTGATTTGCTGCTCTCATTCAGCCGTCAGGAAATTCTGTCTGCAACGCGCCCTACCGGCCAGCCCGGATTAGCGTTCGTCTGCCGCGTTCGCTATGTTCCAATTGCCGGTCACCGCGTGAGCGAAGAGAACGAAGCGCTGGCCGCGAGCGCCGGAATCGAAATCTCGCTGCGCTCAATTCCGAGCGCCGATCTGTATGTTCCGCATAAGATCACCATCCCGACTGCACTCGGTTCAGCCGTTCTGACGGCTCAGCGCGTCGAGATTACCATCCGGCATAACGAGCAGATTGCGCTCGGAGATTGATGCCGGCGTGGGCCGGAGCGAGCTCCGCGAAGCCCCCCCTCGCCGCCTTGGCTGCATGGGATTCGCAGCCGCATCTGTGCAAAAGCGACAATTCCGCCGACCAGTTGGAACATCGCTCGATCAGAGCGGCCTTGCATTGAGCCCCGCCCCTGTTTATGCCCGCTGCAATCAGCATGGCTAGCGGGCCGGGCTCTGGTCTGTCATGTCTCGCAACGTGAGACGTTGGCAGCTCCAACGCGGCCACGAATTCCAAAGCCTCACTGATCGTGTACCCTGCTGCCTCGCTTCATCGGCGCAGGCCAGACCTCGGGGAGAGGGAATGACGTTTCAGTCTCGCAGTCGCAACGTCACCGCGGTTCTTGGCCCGACCAATACCGGTAAGACCCATCTCGCCATCGAGCGCATGCTCGGTCACCAATCCGGCATGATCGGCCTGCCGTTGAGATTGCTCGCCCGAGAGGTCTACGACAAGATTGTCTCTCGCATCGGAACCCATCAGGTGGCGCTGATCACGGGCGAAGAGAAGATCAAGCCGGACAATCCTCGATTCTGGGTTTCGACCGTCGAGGCCATGCCGCGCGATGTCGAAACGGATTTTCTGGCCATCGATGAGATCCAGCTGGCCGCCGATCCCGAGCGCGGTCACATCTTCACCGATCGACTGCTGCACGCCCGCGGCCGCTCCGAGACGCTCCTGCTGGGGGCGGCGACGATGCGCGAGGCGATCAACGATCTAATTCCGGGTGCGAATTTCATCTCGCGGCCGCGGCTGTCGAAGCTGGCCTATGCGGGGCAGAAAAAGATCACGCGCCTGCCCAAGCGGTCGGCGATCGTGGCGTTCTCCGCCGCTGAGGTCTATGCCATTGCCGAGCTCATCCGCCGCCAGCTCGGGGGGGCAGCCGTCGTGCTCGGCGCGCTATCGCCGCGCACGCGCAACGCCCAGGTCGCACTCTATCAATCGGGCGATGTTGACTACCTCGTGGCGACGGATGCGGTCGGCATGGGCCTCAATCTCGACGTCTACCATGTGGCGTTCTCGGCTGTTCGCAAATTCGATGGTCAAAACCATCGCAACCTGACGCCGGGCGAACTTGGGCAGATTGCGGGTCGCGCCGGCCGGCATATGAATGACGGCACGTTTGGCGTCACTGCCGATGTCGATCCGCTCGAAGCGGACCTGATCGAGCGCCTCGAGACGCACACTTTCGATTCCGTGCGCACGTTGCAGTGGCGGAACCGAAAGCTCGAATTCTCGACGCTTAGTCGCCTCCATGAAAGCCTGCGCCAGCTTCCAGGTGAGCCGCGCCTGCAACGCGCGCGCATGGCCGACGATGTCCTCGCCCTCGAGACGCTGTCAGCAGACCAGCAGATCGCCGAGATTGCGGATTCGAGAGGGGCAGTCGAAAAGCTCTGGGATGTGGTTCAGATTCCCGACTACCGCAAGATTTCGTCGCAGAACCATGCGGAGCTTGTTGCGACGATCTACGGCTATTTGATGAGCGATGCTGGATGCATACCTGAAGACTGGTTTGCCAAGCAGGTGGCGCTGGCGGATCGCACGGACGGGGATCTCGATACGTTGGCGACCCGCATCGCGCATATCCGAACTTGGACATTCATCTCCAATCGCGCCGATTGGCTGTCCGATCCCCAGCATTGGCAGGCGCGCACGCGCGCGATCGAGGACAGTCTGTCGGACGCGCTGCATGAGCAGTTGACCCAGAGGTTCGTCGACCGCAAGACCAGCGCGCTTATGCGCGGCTTGCGCGACAAGGCCGAGATGCAGGCCGAGATCAGCCCGGATGGCGCGATCACGGTCGAAAATCATTATGTCGGACGTTTGCGTGGGTTCCGCTTTGCGCCGGACGCGCAATCCGATGCGCAAGGCATTCACGGCAAAGCGGCTCGCAACACGGCGGCCCACGTCCTCTCGATTGAATTCGGCATGCGGGCCCGGCGCGTCGCGTCGGCCAAGCAGGACGCGTTCAAAATCACCCGCAATGGGCGGGTGCTTTGGCGCGGTGACGAGATCGCAAAGCTGGAGGCGGGGGACGATCCGCTCAAGCCAACGGTTTCCATTCTCGCGGACGAGTATCTCTCGGGTCTTGACAAGGAGAAGGTCCAAGCGCGGCTGGATGCCTTGCTGGCCGAAGTCATGGGCGAGCGCATGAAGCCCTTGCTGGAGCTGAAAAGTGCGGAGGACATAGCCGGATTGGCGCGCGGCATCGCGTTCCGCTTGATGGAGAATTTCGGCGCCTTGAAGCGCGAGCAGATTGCCGACGAGATTCGTCAATTGGATCAGCCGGCGAGGGCTCAGTTGCGCAAGTACGGCGTGCGGTTCGGCGCTTTCAACATCTTCATGCCGCCTTTGCTGAAGCCGGTGGCGGCGGAACTGGCTCTGGCTCTCTGGGCCTTGAAGAATGCTGCATCGGCGGGGCTGTCCATGGACAGCCTCCCCGAGCCGCCCCGCGCCGGGCTCACATCGGTGGTGGTCGACGCGACGACGCCGGAAGCCTTCTATCGCGTGGCCGGCTATCACGTGTGCGGACCGCGTGCCATTCGCATCGACATGTTGGAGCGGCTCGCGGATCTCATTCGCCCGCTGCTCGCGTGGCGTCCGAGCGAAGCCGGCGCGGTGCCACCCAAGGGCTCGAGCGGCGATGGCGGGTTTATCCTGGTGCCGGAAATGATGTCCATTTTGGGCTGCTCGGCCGGCGAGCTGGGTAATGTGCTTAAATCGTTGGGCTTCAGGCTCGATCGCCGGCCCCTGGCGGTTGCTGGTCCGCCGCCTAGCATTGAAGGCGCTCCCGACGTGCCCGTGGCCGAAACCTCGGCGCCTCAATCGGACGCGCTGCCGGTCCCCTCGTCCGGCGGCGAGGACGGGGCGCTGGACGAGACGCCACCCGCACCGGCTGCATCGGATGATACCGCCGCGGCGGCCGAGACCCCTGTATCAATCGAGAGCGGCCCGGCCCCCGCACAGGTTCAAGATGAGATCGCTGCTCACGCCCCGATGGGGGCCAGCCCTATCGAAATGCCTGCGACGCCGCCCGAGCCCGAGCCTGCCGACGACGCTCAGCCGCCCGTCGAAGCAACCTCGTCCGCCCTTCCCGTCGAGGGATCGGCCGAGCCCGCCGCCGCGGTTCCAATTGCCGCGTTGGAGCCGGTACAAGCATCCGCCAGCGAATCCTCGCCGACCGAGCCCGAGATCCAGTACATCGATATCTGGCGACCAAAGCGCCGCGAGCGCAGTGAACGTGCCAGGCACGGACGGGCACGCGATGAGGCTCGAAATCCGCGCGAAGGCGAGGCTCGTCGTAGCGGTCGAGATCAGCGTCGGCCCCAGGCGACGCCTGCCGAAACACCTGGGGCGCCATCCGATCATGCTGCGGGGCCTGCTTCGCCGGAAGGCGCCGAGGCGGCAGCACCCCCCGTTCGCGAGCTCCGCGCACCCCGCCAAGATCACGATGCCCGAAAGGGTGGAGATCGGCCGCGCGACGACAAACGCGACAGCGGTCCTCGCGATACCCGGCCGCGAGAGGAGCGGGCGCGTGAGGGCGGGGCGCGTCATGACAAACCCCGCGAAGACCGGCGTCGCCCTGACGATCGGCCTCGCTTTCAACAGCAACAGCGGAGCGCCAGCCCCAATCGCAAGGGCGGCATCGATCCCGATTCCCCCTTCGCGGCCCTGAGCGCCCTCAGGACACAGCTTGAAAAGCAGGCTAAGGAGCGGGGCTCGGCATGAACCGGGGCCGGCGCGAGGAGGCACCGGACCCACACGTTGAGACGGCTCAGGGGACGGAACTTGGGCAGCGGATTGACCGCTGGCTCTGGTTTACCAGAGTCATCAAGTCGCGCACCCTGGCAGCCGGGCTCGTGGAAAGCGGTAGACTTCGCCTGAATCGTCAAAAGACGGTCAAGCCCAGTCAGGTGGTCAGGCCTGGGGACGTGCTGACGTTCACGCTTGGCTCGCGCGTGCTGGTGCTTAAGGTGCTGCGACCCGGAACGCGGCGAGGTCCGGCTTCGGAAGCCCAAACGCTGTATCAGGATCTGTCGCCGCCGCCCCCGCCCCGCCCGGAGTTCCGGGTCAGGCCCGATGCGGAACGGGACGCCGGCTCAGGCCGTCCGACCAAGCGCGATCGCCGGCTGACGGACAAACTTCGCGAGGACGACGACTGAAGTTGTGGTATGGGCCATCAGGCGCAGGCCCGCTGAGCGGTCGCCGACCGGTTGCGACATGCTGACAGAGTGCGGCATGGAGTGATGCAGCCTTACGACATACGCCGAGCTCGAGATCTGGATCTGTAATGACCTACATCGTTAACGAGAATTGCATCAAGTGCAAATTCACCGACTGTGTGGAGGTTTGCCCCGTCGACTGCTTCTACGAAGGGGAGAATATGCTGGTCATTCATCCCGACGAGTGCATCGACTGCGGCGTCTGCGAGCCGGAGTGCCCGGTGGACGCGATTAAGCCTGACACCGAGCCTGGACTTGAGAAATGGCTCGAGCTCAATCGCGACTACGCCGACCGCTGGCCCAACATCACGACCAGGAAACCTGCGCCTCCCGATGCCGACCAGTTTCGCGACGAGACCAATAAGTTTGAACTGTATTTTACCGACCAACCCGGTCAGGGGGATTGACAGCGATGTACTCAAAACCGTGCAAAGCTGCCGGAGGCTAGCCTGTCAAGGCCGAAACCGCGGCACGTTAGAGGCATAATTTGTGACAATGCGGGGCTAAACGGCACCGAACCGCTTCATTTTGGATGAATTTTGTGTTACATACGGATCAACTGTGAGTTCGGTTGGAAACGAAGTCCACACGTTTTACGTGTAATGTTCGGCTAATCGCAAAATCGTGGTGCTTGCGCTTTTCGATCATTACGGCGTGTGTTCGAGTGAAACCTTGACTTGCGAGAATGGTGAACTCCGTCCGCGGCAAGGCGTACGGCTCGTTTTGCGTTTGCGTTCAGAAATCGCGAGCGCTTGGCCATTCCGGCTGCCGTCGTGGCGGTCCCCAGCTTGCGCCAAACCATCAGGTTTGGTGTCATTGTCCGGACGGAGTGAGACGAAGCAATGGTGCAGCAGAAAAAAACGGTGTCGAAAGCAGCTCCCGCCCGCGCAGCGGTCAAGCGGCTTGTTTCTAAGCCGAGTTCAAAGTCCAAGTCCGCCAACTCGCCCCAAAAATCCGTCTCCGGGAGTAAGCGCCCCATCGTTGCCGCGGCATCCAAGCAAAAACCAGCTCTGAAAGCCGCGAACTCCAAACCCGCGACGCGGCCCACCGCAGGCCTGCAAGTCAGAAAAACCGTCGTGACTGCCGCTGCTGCGAAGCCCGCCGCTGCGGCCCGGCCTATCGTTGCAGCGAAGCCCTCCCTTGCCGTGAAGCCTCCGCTTGCTGCGAAGCCGACCGCGTCGGCCAAGCCGCCAGCCTCGGTCAAGCCCGTACCTCCCGCCGCCAGGCCGGCTTCCCTTCCGCCCAAAGCGAGCCCTGTTCCAGCCAAGGCCAACGAATCCGCAAAGCCGCTGGGCGACATCAGGCCTACTGCCTCGGCAGCGGCGCCGCGGGTCCAAGCTCAACCGGCCATGTCGCCGTCGCCGGCCATGAAGGTGGCACCGGCGACCATTAGGCCTCCCATCGTTGGCCAACGCGCCATGCCCGCAACCGGAAAACCTCTGGCTGCGAAGCTCACAGCGCCATCAACGGTCCGTCCGCCGTCGATTCCAGGCACTCCTCTGGCCTCGGCCGAGCCAAAGAAGCCCGTGCATTCCCGTCACGGCTTCAAGACGGGCGAGTCCGTCGTCTATCCGGCGCACGGCGTCGGGCGCATCGTCGGCATTGAAGAGCAGGAGATCGCGGGCATCTCGCTCGAACTTTTCGTCATTCAGTTCGACAAAGATAAAATGACGCTGCGGGTACCGACGAGCAAATTGCAAAGCGTAGGCATGCGCAAGCTCGCCGAGGAGCCGGTGGTCCGCAAGGCGATGGAGACGCTAAAAGGCAAAGCCCGCGTCAAGCGCACGATGTGGAGCCGCCGCGCCCAAGAGTATGAGGCGAAGATCAACTCGGGTGACCTCGGCGCCATTGCGGAGGTCGTTCGCGACTTATATCGCTCCGAGGCTCAACCGGAACAGTCTTACTCCGAGCGCCAACTCTACGAGGCGGCGCTGGACCGGATGGCGCGCGAGATCGCGGCGGTCGAGAAGCTCGACGAGCGGGGTGCCATGCAGCGCATTACCGAAGTGCTCGCGAAGAGCGCCCGCGGCCGTCGTGCCGCGGAAGATGAAGCCGCAGCGGCCAACGCCAACGCCGAAGTCAAGGCTGCCTGAACCGAAGCCGCCGCGCTTCGCAAGGTCTGAGATGTTATAGACGCCCGGTCGTTTTGCCGGGCGTGTTGTTTTGCGATCGGCAATGAGCGCTTGGTGAACGAGGTATCGTTCGCCTATTCGGTCGCTGGTTCCGGGAGCAGCTCGATCTGGCCAGCGCTTATAAGCTCGATCTGGGGGCAAATCGCCGATCCAACCGCGCACGAGCACGGTGCGCCCGATCAGACCCTCAGGCTGCGAAAATCCGAGACCGAGAGCTGCCGCCCGCGTCCAGGTGACACGGAAATGCCGTTCTCGACGGGTCGAGGTTGACC
>JBKJYG010000258.1:0-4125 GCA_046715905.1 Hyphomicrobiaceae bacterium
TCTGATGCGTCTCGGCCAAGCCGATTTCCCACGGTGATCCGGCGTGCTTGATCGATGTCAAAGGCGAGGCACCCGTGCCGCCCTCAAAGCCTGCGATAGTGACGTGATCGGCGCGTGCCTTGGCGACGCCGGCCGCCACGGTGCCAACACCCACCTCGGAGACAAGCTTGACTGAAACATCGGCGCGCGGATTGACGTTCTTTAGATCGAAGATGAGCTGCGCCAAATCCTCGATAGAGTAGATATCGTGGTGCGGGGGCGGCGAAATCAGCCCAACGCCGGGCGTCGAATGGCGCACCCTGGCGATGATCTGATCGACCTTGTGACCGGGCAATTGGCCACCCTCTCCGGGCTTTGCACCTTGCGCCATTTTGATCTGCATGACGTCGGAGTTGACCAGGTACTCGGTGGTCACGCCAAAGCGCCCCGATGCCACCTGCTTGATCGCCGACCGCATCGAATCGCCATTGGGCAGCGGCTTGTACCGGTCCGCTTCTTCGCCGCCTTCACCCGTATTTGATTTGCCGCCGATGCGGTTCATGGCGATGGCGAGCGTCGAATGAGCCTCACGGCTGATCGAGCCGAAGCTCATGGCCCCGGTTGAGAACCGGCGCACGATGGCCGTCGCTGGCTCGACCTCGGGGAGCGGGACCGGCTTGCGGTCCGCGGATTCCGCCGCCTTGATTCGGAACAGCCCGCGCAATGTCATCAGTTGCTCGGATTGGTCGTTGATCTGCCGCGCGTAATCGCGCCATTTCTGCGGCAGCTTGCCAGCCTTTGCATCCTCGACCGATGTGCTGCGAACGGCGTGCTGCAGGTCGGCTACGACGCCCGGCCGCCACATATGCGCCTCGCCCCGCAGCCGGAACGCGTATTCGCCGCCAACGTCGAGCATGCCATCCAGATGCGGCACTTGGCCGAACGCCTGCCGATGGCGCTCCGTTGTCTCGCGCGCGATCTGGCGCAGGCCCACGCCCTCGACTTGGGTGTGCGTGCCGGTGAAATAGCGGCGCACGAAACTCGTCTTGAGTCCCACGGCGTCGAAAATCTGGGCGCCGCAGTAGCTCTGGTACGTCGAGATGCCCATCTTCGACATAACCTTGAGCAGGCCCTTGTCGATCGATTTGATGTAGCGCTTCTGCGCTTCTTTGATACTGAGCTTCTCTCCCGGCTCCGGCACCATCTGCACAATCGTCTCGAAGGCGAGATAGGGATTGATCGCCTCTGCCCCGTACCCAGCCAAGGTGGCGAACTGGTGCACCTCGTGCGCCTCGCCCGTCTCCACGACGAGACCGACCGAGGTTCGCAGCCCCTGCTTGATCAGATGATGATGAACCGCGCTGGTCGCCAGCAGCGAGGGGATGGGGATGCGGTCAGGCCCCATGCCGCGATCCGATAGGATGATGATATTGTAGTCGCGCGAGCGCACGGCCTCCTCGGCTTCGGCGCACGCGATATCGAGCGCCCAGCTCATGCCGCTGGCGCCCTTTTCGACGGGGTAGGTGATATCGATCGTCACGGACGCGTAGTGGTTGTCCTTGACGAGACCGATCTGGCGAATGCGCTCCAGGTCCTCGTTGGACAGGATCGGCTGATAAACCTCGAGCCGCTTGACCCTTGAGGTGCCTTCTAGATCCAGGATGTTGGGACGCGGGCCGATGAACGAAACGAGGCTCATCACCAGTTCTTCCCGGATCGAGTCGATCGGCGGATTGGTCACCTGGGCGAAATTCTGCTTGAAGTACGTGTGCAGCAGCTTCGGCTTATTGGACAGCACCGAAGCCGGCGTGTCGGTTCCCATCGACCCGATCGCTTCCTGACCCGTATGCACCATCGGCGCCATCAGGAACTTGAGACTTTCCTGCGTGTAGCCGAACGCCTGCTGCAGATCGAGCAAAGCCACGTTCGATTTTCTAGGACCCAGCGTCTTGGGCAGCGGCAGATCGCCGACCTGGATCTGAGTGCTTTTCAGCCACTGCTCGTAGGGGTGTTTCGACGCCAGGTCGCGCTTCAACTCGTCGTCGGAAATGATGCGCCCTTGCGCGAGGTCGATGAGCAGCATTTTGCCGGGCTGCAGGCGCCACTTCGTCGCAATGTTTTCTTCCGGAACCGGCAACACGCCCGATTCCGACGACATGATCACCATGCCATCCTTGGTGACCAAGTAGCGTGCGGGACGCAGGCCGTTGCGGTCCAGCGTGGCGCCGATCTGCCGACCATCGGTAAAGGCCATCGCGGCAGGCCCGTCCCAAGGCTCCATGAGGCAGGCGTGATACTCGTAGAAGGCCTTGCGCTTGCCATCCATGGTTTCGTGGCCAGCCCAGGCCTCCGGGATGAGCATCATCGCCGCATGCGCGAGGCTGTAGCCGCCCATGACCAGAAACTCGAGCGCGTTGTCAAAACAGGCGGTATCGGACTGACCTTCGTACGAGATGGGCCAGAGTTTATCGATAGCGTCGCCATATAGCGGCGAGGCCACCGAGGCCTGCCTGGCCGCCATCCAATTGACATTGCCGCGCAGCGTGTTGATCTCGCCGTTGTGCGCCACCATGCGATAGGGATGGGCCAATTTCCACGACGGAAACGTGTTGGTTGAAAACCGCTGATGGACGAGCGCCATCGTGGTCGCAAGCAGCGGATCGGACAGATCCTTGTAGTAGGCCTTGACCTGATAGGACAGGAACATGCCCTTGTAGACGAGGGTCCGGCTCGACAGCGACACGGTGTAATGACCAATATCGCGGCCCTTATAGGCATCATAGATGGCGTTCGAGACCATTTTCCGTATGATGTAGAGCTTGCGTTCGAACTCGTCCTGATCGGGCATTGAGGCGGGCCGGCCGACGAAGATCTGGCGGTGCATCGGCTCGGTTTCGCGCACCATCTCGGACAACGAGCTGTTGTCGACGGGCACGGCGCGGAAACCAAGAAACTCCAGCCCTTCCTCGCGGATGATGCGCGTCCAAACCCGTTCGCAGTGTGCCGACAGCCGCTCGTCGCGCGGCATGAACAGATGCCCCACCCCATATTGGCCGGGAGCGGGGAGCTTGATGTTCAAGGCCGCGCATTCAGCCATCAGAAACTCGTGCGGGACTTGGACGAGGATGCCCGCGCCGTCGCCCGAAGTGGGGTCGGCGCCCACCGCGCCCCGATGCTCGAGATTCTCCAATATGGCCAGCGCATCGGCGACGACCTTGTGCGAGCTGCGGCCCTTCAGGTCCGCGATGAACCCTACGCCGCAGGCATCGAACTCGCGCCGCGCATCGAACAGACCCGTTCGGCCCGCTCCATCATGGGTCCCGTCGGTCACCGCTTGGAGCGAGCGCGCGTGGGGTCTCGGATCAGACATGGTGTTGTCCTTGCGGGGCGGATCTTTAGCGTCGAACTTCAAGGATGAGTTAAACCCTGATCGTTAGAAAATCATTTTGGCGCAGCACGAGCGTGCGAATGACTGACGATCATTCGAATGCAAAAGCGCGGCGCTTTTTGGGAGCGCGTATCCCCGTCACCCGCCCCGACCCGCTTTTGGTGCCCTGGCGTGGCTGTCTACCGGATCGGACAGCTCGATGCCAGGGCGCGGTTCGGCGTGAAACGAGATCGTCACGTCGCGTGGAACCCCGTCACCCGCCGTCCCAGCGGCGCCTGCAGCCGGGAACGGGGCAGGCTTCGGCAGCCGGTCCACGTAAAGGACAGGATAGCTGACCTATCAGGGTGGTGGCAACCGGAAAATAGCCGAGCCTGAGGCCGTTCTCAAGTTGTCGGACGACCGGGAAACGAAGCCCCGGCTGCTTGGAACTGTGCTTGGATAACCACGTTCCCCTCTTGAGGAGGATGCTTATGAGCAACGCAAATCAAAATTCAGGCCAGAGGATGGGTCAGAAAGGCCCGGGAAAGACCAAAGATCAGCCGGGCGCGCCCGGCGACCATGCGCCCAGCGGCAACGTGAGCTCGGACAAGCAGCCCGGCAAGGCCAAGGAGCAGGTCTCAAGCTACGAGCCGAAACGGAACGAGGAAACGAAATAACGATCGCTAGGATACCTTTGCTGTAACAATTGAGCGTCGGAAGCCGGAACGCTTCGCTCGAAGGTGGCGGGTCTATGGCGAAATCCATCCTCCCTTTCGGTC
>JBKJYG010000259.1:0-3632 GCA_046715905.1 Hyphomicrobiaceae bacterium
ACCTCCTTGCAAGCGAACGTTTTAGCTCACCGAACTCCGATCGCCTAGGCTCGACATTACGCATCCAACCCCGGCAGCGTACAGCTAGGCTCCAATGATATCAGCGCCAGCGCACGGGATGCGACGGCGACACAGACGACAGCCGGCGTCGCCCTTTCCCGGCCCGATCCTCACTACCGCGGCCATGAGATCTTGGGTTTGCATCGCCGCACACCCGTGGCCTCCTCCGGTGGCCAACCACATGACACCGCGGACGCCTGCTTCCGGCGTCACGGAGGGCCATCAAAACTCTGTTGGCGGCGGCACGCTCGACCAGGACCCCGATCGTCGTCGCTTGGCGCAGCAGGCACATTATCGATTCACAGTGCGTTCAGAATTTCTCCTGTAGTGCAACGACGCCACTACACGACCCGACCGGTGCTGCCGGCGGTCAAACGAGAGATCCGACTCTTAAAGAGGGGCGTACCCGTGATGAAGTTGCTGGGGATTGCGGCGGCTCTTCGCATCACCTTAGGCGGCCCAGTATTCGGGGAATCGTTCTCGGGCGTTGCTGGTGTGGTAGACGGTGACACGATAGCTGTTCAGCAGGTCAAGGTGCGGCTGGAAGGCATTGACGCGCCGGAGGTCGGCCAGTCATGCACTGACGAAGCCGGCCAACCGTGGGCGTGCGGAATGGCCGCCACTACGCATTTGATCAAGTTGGTTGACCGGCGCGAGGTGATTTGCGAACTGGTCGGCACTGACAGGTACGGAAGGCGGCTCGGACTTTGCCGCCTGCCCGGGCTACAGAATTCCATCAACTCGGCTCTGGTGCGCACCGGCATGGCCCGCGCGTACGTCAAATATTCCTTGCAGTATGTCAGCGAGGAGAAATCGGCGCGCGCCGACAAATTGGGAATATGGGCCGGCCCACATGAGGCGCCATGGGATTACCGGACCCGCATCAAGGAAGTGAGCAAGCTCAAGTGAGTGCACTCAAAAGCCTTAACGTGGGGTGATGTAAGTGATCCCACACAACACGAAAAAGGTGCCTATGGTCGATGCTTGCGACACTAACGGCGACATCCAATCAGATACCCGAGGTAATCTGATCAGAACTTCCTTGTATCGACTCAAAACGCCGCGCTCCTGATTGGGCGCGGCGTCTGTTGAATTCAGCATGTCCTAGGTCACAGATAGCCAAAGTTACATGCGAGACCAATCATCGATTTCTTTCTTGGCCTGATCTTTGGCGTACCCATAACGCTCCTGCAGCTTGCCTTCGAGCTGCTCCCGTTGACCGTCGATGACCGCTAGGTCATCATCCGTCAGCTTGCCCCATTTTTCTTTGACCTTCCCTGAAAATTGCTTCCAGTCGCCTTTGACGGTGTCCCAATTCATCGTTGCTCTCCATTCCCAATGTCACTACCTGCGCCGCACTGGAGTTGCGTGCGGCGGATCCATCTTTTGCGTTATAATTAAACATAATTAAACCGAGCCCTTGCCGATCAGTTCCCCACGTTGGCAATCGCGTCGGCGTAGTCGATGTTTATCGCCCCAAATGAGCTTGTCGTGGAGAGGATGATCCTAACCTTGCGCTACGATGAAGAGCTGCAGATCCCCACGCAGAATACTCAGAGCCAGGACCCCGCGGTTGGCTTTTGTCGATTGCGTTTGGCCAAGACGGGGGTGGCTGCCACGGCTTGGCATTTCATGTAGCCGGGCTTTGAATGCGATGTTTGGCCAGCGAACGCGCCAGTGGAGGATCTTTTGACTCTCCTTGGGTCACGCGGCAGCTTTTTCGAGCTTTTTAAGCTGGATATGATTGAACGGCGCGGTGCCGATCTCGATTCTGCGGGGTTTGAGCGCTTCGGGCAGCTCGCGCTTCAGTTCGATGACCAGCAGACCATCGCCCATCGCGGCATCGAGCACCTCGATATAGTCGGCCAGATCGAACACCCGCTCGAAGTTGCGGGTGGCGATGCCGTGATGAAAATAGTCACGGTCGTTCGTTTGTTTGAGCTGCCCCCGTACGGTCAGCAGGTTCGGCTCGCAGATGATCTCAATGTCCTCTTTCGAGAACCCGGCCAAAGCCAGCACGATCCGGTAATGATCCTCGCCGCACTTCTCGATGTTGTTGGGCGGGTAGCCACTCTCGTCGCGCTGCAGGGCGTGGCTGAGCAGCAGAGGCACGCGGTCGAAACCGACCGTGGTGCGGAACAGGGGTGAGAAGTCGAGTGTCGCCATAGCTATCCTCCTTTGCGAAGCGACAACCAGGGAAGGCACGTATGGTAGGCACCCGGAAAGGGCTGCCCGAGCAGGGAGTTAGTGGCAGCTAGAGCGGCGTCAAGATCCCATGGAAATTTTTTTGGCACTCTAGTCTTGATAGTGCCAGTCGGCCTCAAAGCGGCGCATTAGATCGGCCATCGAAAGCGGATGCGTGAGGACGTCTGCTTTCATGTCCTGGCCTCACATGGTTAGCGCAAAGAGTAGCTCGAACAGGAAATTTCGCCTGGTCGGCCGCATCCGAGGCTGAGGAAAAGACCGCAGGCTCATAGCAGAAGGAGAAACCGAGATGATCAGAGGATTTGCAGATCCAATCGATGCCCTCTTTCGTCTGCAACGAGAACTGGAAGGGCGCCGGGCCAGCGATTGGCTCGACGACACCACATCAGGCACGGGCGCCTATCCGCCCATCAACGTCTTTCAGCAGGGCCACGATTTCGTCGCCATCGTCGAGCTTCCCGGCGTGGCCAAGGGAGATCTTGAGCTCCAGGCCAAAGACAACGTCATCCGGATATCGGGCAAGAAGGTAGTCGAATACGGCGACAAGGTGAGTGTGCACCGGCGCGAGCGCGTCGCAGGTACCTTTGCCCGTACCATCGCCGTTCCAGTGCAGATCAATGCCGACGGCATCAAGGCCGAGTTTCACAATGGCATTCTGGCGCTCTTCATCCCGCGCGCCGAGGGCGACAAACCGCGGTCGATCAAGGTCAACTGAGCCGGGCGATCTAGACGGTTCAATCCAACAGCGGAGATCAGACATGGCATCTGGTAGCGAACTGCAAGTGCAAGAGAAGCGCGAGTTGCAGAAGAAAGATGAAACTACAATTCCGGCCCGGACATTCCTGCCGACGACTGACATCTACGAGACCGAGCAGGCGCTCACCGTCGTGATGGAAATGCCGGGCGTCGACAAGTCCAGCCTCGACATCCATGTCGAGAACGGCGTCCTGACTGTTGCGGGCCACATCGACTTCACCAAGTACGAGAAATTCCAGCCGATCTATACCGAATACAATATCGGTCACTATCGGCGCTCTTTCACCTTGTCGCCGAGCCGCGTCGACGCTGAGAAGATTCGCGCCGAGGTGAAGGATGGTGTGCTCACGCTGACGCTGCCCAAAGCCGAGCAAGCCAAACCGCGGCGGATTACAGTCGATTGACCCCAGTTGGACCTCACCCAAGAATAGGGCTTTGCATTTTTGGGTGGGGCTGCCTGTCAAACAGGCAAGATTTGACCTCACCGACCCGTCCGAATCTGGCAACGGTCACCGTAACAACTCGCTAATCCTGATTGTGGTCCTCGAATGATCGTACCGCCCCCGAGGGGCCGGTGTGCCTTGGTCTGAGACGGACGCGCTATTCTAAAC
>JBKJYG010000260.1:0-2707 GCA_046715905.1 Hyphomicrobiaceae bacterium
CACTTATGATAAACTTTACTGGCGAGCTTGTGCAAAGCTAAAGCGAGACAGTGACCGAGCCTGTAGGGCGAGGACACAGAGGTCGTTATTGGCTAGTCCTGGACAAACTTTGGGCAATGGAATTGAGCGAGTAATTGTGGGAGAGTTAGGCTTGAACAAACTCACGAGAATGGGTGATGAACGTGAAACGTAAATTAGCTTAAAGTCACTCTGAGGCCAAAAAAGAATTATCTGCCAGCTTTGGCCCACAAGATGATTCGGACCTTTTGTATTTTCGAACCTGATAAATCGTTAAAATGCGGGACCAAATCATAATCGATCGAGTATGCTGAACATGAGATCTTGTGAATTGACACACGGTCGACCTTCACTTGACGACTACCTCGTCGGATACAATCAGCGCCAGCCTCACCAGGGATGCGGCATGAAGGGCCGCACAACGGCCCGCGCCTTCCGCGACGGACTCGCAAAAACGGCAAAACCGCAACAGCAAAAGGAGCCGCGAGCACAACCTGCATCTCCTCGATGGTATCGAACCAGGTCTTGCGGCCTTCGACGCGGAAGTGCTCGTCGAGAAGCGTGCGGTGGAAACGCTCGACGATGCCGTTGGATTGCGGCCGCTTGACCTGGTCGTGCGGTGCTCGATCTCCTCCAGCTGCAGGAACAGCTCGTAGGGGTGTGGTCGGGCCTGCCGCAGAAATTCGCGGCCGTTGTCGGAGAGCACGACTTCGATCTTGGCGGCAGCGGTCTCGAAGGTCGGGATCACGTCGTTGTTCATGAGATGCACGGCGGTGATCGGCAGCTTTCAACCCGCCGGACGGAATGAAATAATAACTGAGCAGATGCTGACAGCGTCGAGATTGAGAGCTTCGGCGGGAGCAACGCGTTTTCGACACGCGCCGCTATCAGTTCCACCCGCAGCAGGCGATGCGTTCGTCCGCCGCACGGGCCTCAGTCCAGTTTGAGATTGAGCGCTCTAACCATCTTCCCATAATAATCCCAGTCTGTCTTCATGAGCGCAACAAACTTCTCCGGCGAACCGGTCGTAGGGCGCAGGGCAAGCCCGAGGAAATCGGTGCGCAATTCCGGCAACGCGGCGATCTTGTTGAACTCCTCGTTCAGTCGCTTGATGATCGTCGGAGACGTACCGGTGGGTGCAAACAGCCCGAACCACCCGACAATGGCGATATCGGGATAGATCTCGGAAATAAGTGGCACGTTCGGATAGTCGGGATGGCGTTCCCGGTCCGCGATGGCCAGTAGTTTCGCTTTGCCCGCCTTCACATGCGGCATGACGTTGGGCTCAGAGTGGATCTGCGTTGTCCCTGCCAGGATATCGTTCAGCGCATCTGCGCCGCCGCGATAAGGCACGTGCACATTATCGATCCCAGCGGTACTCTTGAGTGTCTCGCAGATCAAGTGGGTGAACGTGCCGAGGCCCGCCGAACCGCTATTCAGCTTACCGGGATTGGCGTTCGATTAGGCTCTCAGTTCCTGTATCGAGTTGACCGGCAACGATGGGTTGACTGCGATCGGCAGCATGTAGTCGGCGAAGTGAGCGATTGGTACGAGGTCCTTGAAAGGCTCCCAATTCACCTTGCGCGCCTGTGGAATTACGGTCAGCACAGGCGATCCAGTCACCAGGAACGTATAGCCGTCCGGCGCCGAACGAACAGCGACTTCCACGCCGATGGTCCCGGATGCACCCGGCCTGTTCTCGATCACGAATTGCTGGCCGAATATCCGTGACAGCCGATCGGCGAAGGGGCGGGTAGCGTTGTCCGTGGAGCCGCCGGGCGCGAAATTGACTATGATCCGCACCGGTTTCGTCGGCCAGTTCTCTTGCGCCGATGCATTGGCGGCACCCCCGATCAGTGTGGCAGCAACGAAAAGTATGTGCCCGTACTTCATGGTTGGCCTCCCTGGATGCCGCATTATCTGCACGGCTGACGGGCAACCATCGCGCAAGAGCGGGTCGCTTTCCAGTCGAGAAAGAAACCGGTGATTGATGGCCCACGCGGTCTGCCGGCATCTTTCCTTTTCAGCACACTCGGGTCCGAGGTTTGCGCATCCTGCCAACGACTGCGTTCTCTTGTACCGTAACCTCAGCACCCGATGGCGCTTGCGAAACGAGATGCCCATCCAAACGGCTATCGAGGAAAGGACGGTATGTTGGCGAAGAAACGTCAGGTGAATTTGCCGTGTTCTGGCTCTGCACCGGCAATCACTCTGTGGGCTGGAGGATGGAGGGGGCGGCCAAAGGGTCTCAGGTCAAAAAGGTCCCCGAGATGTGGGACGAGGCGACAATTTCGACCGGCTCATTCGTGGGCCGGTTTCCTCGTTCGATGTAGAGAGTGGGGTGAATGTGTTATTATATCGATCGTTGAGTTGGGCGCCCATTGTCTGAGGCGTCGCCGCGCTCTTTTCTTTTGCAATCCAAGGTAGCCGCAGCGATCAAGGCCGATCGAACGCTCATCATGACCCGGTCCGGACTTCAACACGAATGCTTCCCATTGTTAAGACGGTGAGTTTCGCAGGAGCATCGCAACCGTGCGGATGCGCTGGCAATTGGGTAGCCGTCCAGATAGTCTCACGAAGTAGCAAATGTGCCGCCACGCGACGAGAACGCGTCCTTCCGGAGTAAGGCAGCGTCTATGTCAATCTCTATTCAAACCGCCGTCGATCGCCTAATCGATGCCCGATCGAG
>JBKJYG010000261.1:0-3367 GCA_046715905.1 Hyphomicrobiaceae bacterium
AGGCTCGATGGTCTGCAAAGTGAAGACGCCCGCGACTTGGATCTCAAATGTCGGCTGGCTGTGTCTCATTGCAATGGCGCTGTCGGTAACGCTTGCGCGAGATGCCCGGTCAGAGCCTCGTGAACGGTCCAGCACGATCTTGCGTATCCCTGCTGAAGCGGTGCTGCCCATCTCGCGCCAGATGGTGCTCGGCTTGAACAAAGCGATGATCATCGAGCTGCCGGTCGACGCTCACGACGCCATTGTTTCGCATCCCAATACCATTGATGCCTCCGTGCTGACCGCGCGCCGGGTCCTCATCTACGCGAAAGCTGCTGGAGAGGCCAACGTCTTCCTTCTCGGCCGAGGCGGGGCCAAACTGCTCATTCTCGATCTCACCGTCAAACGTGACTATTCGGACCTGTCGACAATGCTGAGCCGCCTCATCCCCGGCTCCAAGATCAAGCTGTCGAGCTCCGGCGAGGGCGTGGTTCTAAGCGGCTCCGTTGCAACTCCGGTTGACGCTAGCCGGGCGGAAGAGATCGCCAGCCAGTACGTGAACAAGGCCAAGGTGGTGAATTTGCTCGCGGTGGGTGACAAGGAGCAGATCCTGTTGAAGATCACGGTGGCCGAGCTGCAGCGTGAAGCCATTCGCCGGCTCGGTGTCAATCTTCCTCAGGCTGTCGCCAACGCGGGTGCGTTCACGTTCACCAAAGTGATGGCCAACGGTTTTCCGGTGACCGCGGGAGCGGCGGCCGGTGCCATTTTTGCCGGGCCGGCCGCAGTGCCTTTCGCGGCGGCGGGGAGTGCGCTGCAGGCGACCGCGAATTGGAATGGAAATAGCGTGACGGGCCTCCTCGAAGCGTTTGAGAGGGTCGGACTATCGCGAACACTGGCCGAGCCGACGCTGATTGCCATCTCGGGCTCCGAAGCCAAATTTCATGCGGGCGGTGAATTCCCGATTCCCGTCTCCAATAAAGACAACACCCTCACGATTGAATGGAAGAAGTTTGGAGTGAGCGTGGTGTTCACGCCGTTCGTTCTCTCTGAAGGGCGCATCAGTTTGAAAGTGATGGCTGAGGTCAGCGAGTTATCGCAGCAGGGATCCATCACGTCGCTCAGTATCAGCATTCCCGCCCTTCAGGTGCGCCGTGCCGAAACTACAGTTGAAATGCCGAGCGGTTCAGCACTGGCCATGGCCGGCCTCCTTTCCGAGCAAACGCGACAGAACATCGATGGCGTTCCCGAACTGCGAAGTCTACCGATCTTAGGGCCGCTGTTCCGAAGCAAAGACTATAAAAACAACCAATCGGAACTCGTCATTCTGGTCACGCCGTTTCTCGTCCGTGCAACCGAGCAGAGCGAACTCTCTCGTCCCGACGAAGGTCTTGTTCCACCTACCGCCTTGCAAGGTTTGCTGCTGGGTCATTTGCACCGCGTTTACAGTAACATTCCCAAGCGACACCTCAAGGGCGACTACGGGTTTATCGTCGATTACCCCGATCACCGTGGAGTCAAAGATTGAGCCCCGCAGCTGTCACGCCATCGACGTTAAAGAAGGCCCAGGGGCGCAGCGTCGCTCTGGTCATTTCGAGCCTGATCGCGGTCGTCGCGGGGGCATGCGAGAATGCACGCCTCAGCGACGAGGCCGCACTCATTCTTTCAGATCCCGTCAAACGCCATCCGATCGGGGCCGAACTGCACTGGGCCTCGCTCGAGGTTCCAGAAACCTATGGACAGGGGGGGCTGTCCTCCGTCGCTTATTTCGAGGTAACGCGCTTCGTCCGCCAGTATCGCCGGGATGGTCGCGGGCCGCTCGAGATCGCCATACCACGTCATGGCGCGCCGGGGGGAGTTGGCACCAGCCGCATTGCGTCCGTGCAGCACGCATTGCGCAAAGCCGGCATTCCCGAGCATCGCGTGCGCATGTTCGAGCGTCGGGATGGCGTCCACTCTATGCTGCTCTCTTACGAGCGCCTGGCCGCGACGGCGCCGACGTGTGGCAACTGGTCAGAAGATGCGGCCCGCCGTCCCGAAATTGGCCCCTATGCCAACTTTGGCTGCGCCTCGCAGCGTAATACCGCCAACATGGTCGCAGACCCCACCGATCTGGTGGCTGCCAAGCCAGAAGCCGTTCGGCAAAGCGATAGTCGAGCTACCGCCTACAAAAGTTATGCGGGCGGCGGCGGATCGGGTGCGGCGGGCGCGGCCCCGCCAACGGCAGCAGCCGGGGCAGGGGCAGGGGCGCCGCCACCCATCGGGAAGTAGCGGGGTTACGGAGCCCGCGTTTGCCTAAGCGTCTTGAACTTCAAGCGCCTCGGCTTCTTCACCGTGCGCGGGCTTAGTGAGCCACTGGCGAACCTTGTCGCAGAGATCGTCCGGCGAGTAGGGCTTGCACAGATAGTCGTCCATTCCCGCTGCGATGCAGCGAGCACGATCGCCGGCGAGCGCATGCGCTGTCAGCGCGATGATGGGAATGCGGGTCGCGCCGCGCAATCTTTCCTTTCGACGAAGCTGGGACGTACACTCATAACCATCGAGGCCGTGCATCTCGCAGTCCATCAGGACGAGATCGAACGCGTCTTTTTCCCACAACTCCAGCGCCAACGTGCCGTTCTTGGCGAACACGAGCTCGCGCACCACCTCGCCGAGGAATTCATTTGCGAGTTCGCGACTGACCGCACTGTCGTCGACGACCAGAACCTTGGCGTCGATCAGGGGGAGGATCGGAGCTGATGCGCGGTTTCGCTGTTGAGCGCGATGCTTGTCTCAGTCATCAACGGGGTTTTCGTCTTCGGGAAACGCGGCCGGACGTCAATCTCGGCTGCGGATAGCTGTTCTTCTTCCGGGAACGCTTGCGCGATACCGCGAGCATCGTTGTCCCGCAGCGACTCGAGCCACAACACGATCTGCTCGTGATGGCGTCGAACTTCCTTAAATAGGAGATCGGTCCGGGAATTATCGAAGTCCATCCCATTAACCTGGATCAATTGGCAAATTTCAGAAAGCCGGCGCGCCCCTATATTGGCGCTTGCAGACCGAAGCCAATGGGCATGCTGCCGGATCGCGGCGCGGTCCCGGCTGGCGACGGCGATGCCGAGCTGTTCGACCACATCGGGACCCAGCACGAGATAGATTCGGATCAACTTCAACGCAAGGTCGGATTTCAGTAACCGTGGATTGGTGATCGTCGTCGATTTGGCCAGCGTTCGGTTGCGATCGATGCCGTGCAATGGTTTCCACGTAAGGCCGGCGATCTCCATCGTCAGTGTATGTTCAAGCCAATCGAGACATTCCTGCGACTGACCTTGCCCAACGGCGAATTCACCCGTCTCAGTGGCAATGACAAGAGCGCGCAAACTGCCATATCCGAGGGGCCGGGTCGTTA
>JBKJYG010000262.1:0-12474 GCA_046715905.1 Hyphomicrobiaceae bacterium
CGTCTCAATCAAATGACCTGGTCGAATGGAGTGACCCATGTCCACAGCTGCGAACCTCTACGTCTCGATCTTCCCCAACTCTAGGATTACGTCGACCACCCGCTATGGGGAGGCGGGTCCCGGCCCGAAAGGCGATGTCATGACCGTCGGTTTCGAGCTCGACGGGCAGCGCTTCACCGGGCTCAATGGCGGCCCGATGTTTAAATTCACGGAGGCGATCTCGCTGGTCGTCCATTGCGAGACCCAGGCCGAGGTCGAGCGCTACTGGGAGGCCCTCACCGCCGATGGTGGCAAGCCCGGCCAGTGCGCCTGGCTGAAGGACAAGTTTGGGCTATCCTGGCAGATCGTACCGAACGCGTTGATCGAGCTGCTCGGCGACAAGGATCCGGTCAAGGCCGCGCGTGTCATGCAGGCGATGCTGCAGATGACCAGGATCGACGTCGCCAAGCTGCAAGCAGCCCATGCCGGGTAACGGCCTGGGAAAACGTCGTCTGAAACGCCAGCCCAAGGAGATCCGATAATGAGCACTTATACCGACTTGTTTGTGGTTCCCGTGCCCAAAAAGAACGTCGAAGCCTATCGCCGGCAGGCCGAGCAATTCATCAAGGTCTGGCTCGAGCATGGGGCCTTGTCGTGCATCGAGATCGAGGCCGATGATGCACCATCAGGGAAGCTCACATCATTTCCGCAAAGCGTAAATCTGAAGCCCGATGAGACCGTGTTCGTCGGCATCATCAGCTTCCGCTCGCGTGCGCACCGTGATGAGGTCAACGCCACCGCGATGAAAGACCCGCGCATGGCGGAGATGAAGCCCGAGACCATGCCGTTCGATGGCAAGCGCATGTTCTTCGGCGGATTCAAGCCGTTCGTCGGCGCGGCGACGCCAGCGGCCGGCGCCACGGGTCTACAGCCCTACCTGTTTTTCCGGGGCCGCTGCGAAGAGGCCATCGCGTACTACAAGAAGACGCTTGGCGCCGAGGTGCTGATGCTGATGCGCTTCAAGGACAACCCGGACAAGCCTGAGCCGGACAAGGTCTCACAGGCGCTGGACGAGCGGATCATGCACGCAAGCCTGCGCATCAACGGCGCCGAGATCATGATGTCGGACGACATGCGGTCGGGCGATCTCGACTTCGAATGCATGTCCCTGTCGCTGTCCGTCGCGAGCGAGGCCGAGGCCGACCGCCTGTTCAATGCGCTCGCCAAGGAAGGCACCGTGCAGATGCCGATCGGAACGACCTTCTTTTCACCTCGCTTCGGCGCTGTCGCCGACAAGTTCGGCGTGTCCTGGATGGTTATCGTGCAGCCGAAGGCCTGACGAGTCATGCCGTAATCGCGGCAAGATCACCGCGAGTATGCGCGCATCGGCTGCCGCTGGCCGATGTGTACGAATTCAAATGGGGTGGGATGGTGCATGTCCGGCACGTGCGGGTGCCTGTGCCGCATTCGCTCATTCGGCGAGCATGTGTGTGCGGCTCGCCGCTGCAAGCAGGCGTTTCAATTCTGCTTATCAATCGGCGATTGCTCCTCCGGCGGCTTGAGATGGCGAAACATCCAGAGCAGTGCCAGGTCGTAAAGGATTTTGAGCACGCCGCAGATGATGAGCGGCCATGCCTCGAATCCGGCGGCAAACAAACTGCCCGCGATGACCGGGCCGGCTGCGGCCGCCATGCTGCGTGGTACCGACGTAACGCTGGCCGCGGCGGGACGCTCGGGTGGTGTGACGACGGCCATGACGTAGGACGAGCGCGTTGGCACATCCATCTGCGATAGCGCCGAGCGAATGAGGAGCAGGGCCAATGCGACCTCGAGGTTCGGAGCGACAGCGGCGAGGATCAAGCACAAGCTTGACGGAATGTGCGTAAAGACCATCGTATTCACGAGCCCGATGCGGCCCGACAGCCAGGCGGCCACCGGGAACGAGAAGGCGGAGAATACGCCGGTCCAGAAAAAGAACAGCCCGGCCGCGGACAGCGACAGACCGAACTTATTGAACAGCCACAGCGCTAGGAGGGATTGCACCGCGAAACCGCCGGCAAATGAATCGACGCTGAACAGCGCCGCCAACTTGTAGACGATGCTGCGCGAGGGGCCGAGCGCGGAGACGGGCTTGTCCTCGACCGTCGTCGTGTCCGACGTAATCTGTGCATACATCAGGCCGCCCAGCACTCCGAGGGCAGCATAGACGACGAACATCAGCTTCAAGGCTGCGATCTGGGCCACCCCCAGCTTCGCCAGCAGATCCGGACTTCCTGATGCGAGTGCCCCGACAGCGGCTGCCAGCGAGCCGATGAGACTGTAGCGGGCGAACATCCGTGTCCTCTCACCATCGACAACCGACCGCGAGAGCATCGTATGCTCCAGCGGCGTGAAGATGCTGACGCTGCCGGAAGATGGATTGACCGTACCCAAAAAGGCAATCAGCAGAACGAGCGCGAAGGTCTCGGAAAGCGCGAAGGCGAGCCCCGTCGCGACCATCAGGATGGAAGCCGCCATGAGCAGGCGGCGCTGATCGAACCTGGCTCCGAGCAAACCGATGCCCAGTGTCATCAGCGCCGAACCGAAAAGCGCCAGTGTCGCCACCACGCCCACCTCGAAGGCGCCAAACCCAATCGCGGTGAGGTAGACCGGCAGCAGAACTGCAACGAAGCCGTCGCCGAAGTCGCGCAAGGCGCGCGCCGCATAGATGCAAGCTGTCGGGTCGCCTCGTATCGTCCGCTCATGTTGCTCGATGCCGCACTGCCGCTGCATGCCGCTATCCTCCGGAGACGAACGCGTAGGCCGTTCCCTTGCGCTCAGCGCGTCCGAGGCCCGGCCAAGGTAGATGGAAGCCCACCATCAGCGTCCGATCGGTTGCCAGCCGATCGAGCAACTGCTTGCGCGTCTGGACCGCTCGATCGGCATCGTGATGGTCGGCGGCCGGCTTCCAGTCGGGATGCGCAAACGCGATGACCGGATGCGCCAGCGCATCGCCGACGACGAGGAGCGCCTCGTTGCCGGACACCACCTCGATTGCAATGTGCCCGGCGGTGTGCCCAGCCGTGTCAATCGCGCGCAAACCTGCGACGATCTCCTCGCCGGGCTGCACTGTGCGGATCTTGTCCTTGATGCGTAAAAGATTGCGCTGTGCGCCGGCAACGAAGTTCTGACGGTCGGCGGGCAGTTTGGTCGCCGCGTCCTCGGCCATCCAGAAATTCCATTCGGCGGCCGATATCACATAAGTGGCATTGGGAAAATTTGGGCCCTCGTCGAAGTCATCGAGCGTTCCCCAGATGTGATCGGGATGTGCGTGCGTATAGACCACTTTGGTGATGGACTGCGGGTCGACATCGGCGGCTTTCATGTTTGCCAGCAGCTTGCCAGCCGTCGGCATGAAGTGTGGCCCGGACCCGGTATCGATCAGGACCAAATCGGACTTTGTACGGATCAGCGTGACGTTGGTCGGGGGCTCGACCCGCTCCCCCCGCTGACCGACGGTGGCGATTGCCGCCTCAAGTTGCGCGCGCTCGACATTAACAGCCAGGAACGGCGTCGGCACGACCAGGTGGCCATCGCTCAAGACCGTGATTTCCAACGCGCCGTGCCTGAACGCGTGGCTGCTCGCCGCGCGCGCGACGCTCGGAGCCATCACCGATCCGGCCAAGCCCGACATCGAGACGCCAAGCGCTGATGCGAGGAAGGTGCGCCGATCCGGCGGGCCCGCGAGCATTCCCGTCTGCAAGGCTCGTTGTAGGTGCCTGTTTGTCATGGTGTCGAAAGCCTCTCGCGGCGCGCCCGACGCTCGCCGGCTCAAACCGAGTTTGGACCGAATATCCGTCTTGGCACCAGGGAGCCTGCCATGTCCCCATCTTAGGGCCATCGTCGCCGCATGATCCGCAAACCTGGGGCTCGCGCTACTAGCCATCGACCACCCCGGTGGCAGCTCAGCCCAACCAGAAAGGTTTTTTGGCTTCTTTCGTGACGTCGGCCCGCGAGAGTCCGATATCGTCCAGCAGACGATCATCAAGGGCTGCCAAGTCGTGAAGCTGCCGGCGTCGAGCCATCCAGGTGACGATCGTGCGCCTTGCGGCATCGGCCAACCGCCTCGCCGCTTGCCGCGGCTTCAGCGAAGCTTGGAATTGCCCGCAGGTGCAGGCGGGATTGGTGTCGCGGTGCAGGATTTGCGACATCTCGGGCTCCTGTTGCTGGCGGCGTTCAGATGCCGCCGATGGCGAAGTCCTACGGTCGGTGGCCACTTGCCGGCAAAGCATCGTTTCTCTAGCCTGCCCGAGAATTTCTCATGATGTGGTATGTCGATGACCCGCCGCCTGCCGCCGCTGAATGGGCTCAAGGCCTTCGAGGCTGCCGCCCGCCATGAAAGCTTCACGCGCGCGGCGGAGGAATTGTGCGTCACGCAAGGCGCGGTGAGCCAGCAGGTGAAAGCGCTCGAGGCCGAGCTTGGCCTCAAGCTATTCCTGCGGACACGACAGCGGCTCGTCATCACGGAAGCCGGACGCGGGTATCTCGAGGTCGTTCGCGATGCTCTCGACCGCATAGCGGTGGGGACCGAGCGCCTGCTCCAGCGCCGGTCATCAACCGCATTGACGGTGAGCACCTCGCCGAATTTAGCCGCCAAATGGCTGGTGCATCGCCTTGGCCGGTTTGCGGAAGCGCATCCAAGCATCGATCTTCGGGTCAGCGCATCCCTGCATCACGTCGATTTTGCGCGCGAGGATGTCGACCTCGCCATCCGGCATGGCGACGGCCGGGCCTCAGGGCTGCATGTGACGCGCCTGTGTGCCGAGGAGCTGGCTCCCGTCTGCAGTCCCAAGTTGATCAAGGGCGGCCATGCTCTGCGGAAGCCCGCCGATCTCGCCCGTCACACGCTCCTGCACCTCAATGACCGGAATGACTGGGTGAAGTGGCTCGATGCCGCCCGAGTGGCCGATGTCGATCTATCGCGAGGCCCCGTCCTCAATCAGGCGAGCATGGCGCTCGACGCCGCTGTTGACGGTCAAGGCGTCGTACTTGCACGCAGTGCGCTCGCCGCCTGGGACCTTATCAATGGCCGTTTGGTGCGCCCGTTCAAACTCTCGTTGCCGGTTCCCTATGCCTATTGGATCGTCTGTCCCAAGGCCACGGCCATGCTGCCAAAGATCATCACGTTCCGCGATTGGCTCTTGACCGAGGCGGACAGGGACGTTCGACGGTTAGCCGGGTTGAGCCACGTAAGCTGATCGATGATCGATGACCGAGCGGGGGGAGAGGTGAGAGACATGATGATGGACGACGCGAGCTGGGGTTCCGGCATCGGAGGCGATACGGCCCTCGTTCGTCCATGTCCAATCATCGAAGCTCTTGCGAACTCCGAGGTGTTGCGATGAAGCTCTCTGGTCGCCTCGCGTTGCTCATGGGAGGAGGCCGGGTCGCTGCGTTCGGCCTGTACCTCGCCGCCTCCGCCTTGGCCCACCTTGTCTGGGAATTGGTGCAGCTGCCCCTTTATACCATCGGTCAGGCAGGAACTTTTAGATCCCAGGCGTTTGCCATCGTGCACTGTACTGTTGGAGACGTGATTATCGCCACATGGGCCCTGCTCGTCGCGCTGGTGGTGACCGCAAGCCCGGCCTGGCCCCACGCACGGCAGCTCTCTGTTGCCGTCACCACGATGGCGATCGGCCTCGTCTTTACCGGCTACAGCGAGTGGCAGAACGTTTACGTGAAGCAGACCTGGGCCTATTCGCCCATGATGCCGACCGTGAACATTGGAGGGATTGCGATTGGCCTCTCTCCCTTGGCGCAGTGGGTGATCGTACCCGCGCTAGCGTTCCTGCTGGTGCATCGCTCCTCCGGGCAGCATCCTTGATCGATCGCCATCGGGATCGAATCCCCGGCCGTGCCCGGGCTCGCGTCCTGTCGCGGTCAAACATCCGCGCCTGCAAACGCCACGCCTTTTACGCAGCAGGCGGGGTCGAGGGCCCCGGCTTTGGGTCGGCCAGTTCCGGGGTACGATGCAGCGACCAGGTGTCTTAGCGCCTCTCAAAGCGCTGGGGAAAGGGCTGCGTCAGCATACGGTCAAGACGCTGCTCGACCGGATCACGGATGGCATCGACCCCGATCGTCATCTGCTCATGCCCCGCCGCCGGCTGATCCCGATAGGTTCGAAACAGGCGATCCCACCACGGCAGATTGAAACCGAAGTTCGCGTTGGTCTCACGCACCACGATGGAATGATGGACACGATGCATGTCGGGGGTCACGACGAACCAACGCAGCACCCGGTCCATCCGCGCGGGCAGGTCTACGTTGGAATGATTGAACATGGACGTGGCGTTGAGCAGGATCTCGAAGATGAGCACCGCGACGGCAGGCGCCCCGAGTGCTGCCACGGCCGTCAGCTTAATGATCATCGACAGCGCGATCTCGATGGGATGGAAGCGGGCGCCCGTTGTCACATCGAACTCCAGGTCCGCGTGGTGCATGCGATGCAGCCGCCATAGCGCCGGGACCGCATGGAACAGCACGTGCTGGAAGTAGATGACGAGGTCGAGAATGATGACGGCAAGGGGTACGGTAGCCCAGGCCGGCACATCCAAGGCCTTGAGGACACCCCATCCACGGGCCTCCGCCAGCAGTGCCAAAGCAACGGCGCTTGTCGGAAACACGATCCGCACCAGCGCTACATCGACCGCAACGACGGCAAGGTTGCTAGGCCACCGTGTGGCGCGTGCAATCGCCTGCGCTCGGCGCGGCGCCAGCAGCTCCCATAAAGCCATCAACGTGAACACGCCCGCGAATGCCGCAAGGCGGATTGAAGGCTCATAGGCAAGCAAGAGTTCGGCCATCGTTGATCTCGGTTGCACATCGAGAACTATGGAGTGCCAGAGATGATCTGCCGGCCTCCCACGACCTCGTGATCGATCTCGCCGAAGGCGGGGAACTCCGCCGAAGGTACTGATCCGTTCTGCTCGCTGCGCCGAAGGCATTTTCCGCCGGTCGCGGCAAGGACAAAGGTCGCTGAGCTCTTTTGCCAATATATTCGAAACATCCGGCAAGATAACAAATATGAGACGCCGACAGCTCGAACGTCGCCATCGGGCAGGTCTCGCCGAGTTCGTGAACACGACCGGTTGCTGTCAATCAGCAATGGGTCGGCCGCCCAGAAGCATCGAACACGCAAGTTTGTAACGGCTCTAACGGCTGATCAGGACAGAGGGCGTCACTTGAATTCGAACGGTACGAGGAAGGTTCGCTGTCCATCGGTCATGCCTGCGGGCGGACGCGGGAAGCTCGTACTGCGGATTGCAGCCAATGAGGCGTGATCGAGGCGATCACTGCCGCTCGGACGGGCGATCTGCGCGAATCGAATCTTGCCGCTGTCATCAAGTGCAAAGGCAATTTGCACACGGCCACGCCCTCCAGAATGCCTGGGCCGAGTCTTGCCCAAAGCCATCCGTACCTCGACTGCATAACGGGCAAGCTGGCCCGGACTTGCGCGGGCGGATCCCGCTTGGTCGACGCTGTCGCGATCTGCCCGGGAAGCAGTTCCCCCCGGTTCTCGTGCGGGTTGCGCACGCGCCAGCGCCGCTTCGGGTGTAACGCTCGGCTCGTGCTGCTGATGCGGCTCGATCTTGGGCTCGAGTTTAAGTTCGGGCTTCACCACGTCCGCCGCCGCGAATTCGGCATCGGGAGTGGGTTGTGGATCGGGTGTCAATAAAGCTTCATTCGCCTTTTCTTGCGGCTTGGGAGGCGGCGGCGCACTGGCGGCGGCTTGCTCGACCGTGGCCTCGAGCCCCGGTGCCCGCGCCGTCGGCTGCCCGGCACCGGCCGCATCGGCGGAGGGCCTGGCCGTGACACTCTCGAGGGCCGACGCGGGGACAATCTCGACGTTCACGGCTTCCAGCTCGAGGCCGCCGCCGCCCAACGTCACGGTCCGCGCATGCCACATCAGAAAACCGATGATGGTGGCGTGAATGGCCAGCGAGACGATGCCCGCAAGCAAGAAAGGTCGATCCGCGGACCGCCCGGCATTTGCAACTGGAAGGCTGTCAGCCTTTCGTTCGATTGTGCTTTCCCCAGCCATCTCGAGCAAAAGCCGAGCCTATTCAAATCTTGGGCGGTTAATAGCAGTATTGCCCATCAAGTTTGCATGATCAATGGCGCTTAGTATTTTGATTTCTAGAAGTATTCTAATTCTGACTTGCGTAGTCAGCTATTGACGGATGCGATCACGGCTGTTTTGTACGCGGTGTAAGTCAACATCCGGCAGACCGATGTCGGGGCCTTGAACCCCAATGATTGGAGCTTTCGATGCTGAAGACGTTTGCCGCCAGAGGCACACTGACGGCCATGCTTGCGACTGGCGCCCTGGGTGCCGCACAGGCGCAGGCGCAGGAAAAGGTGAACATCTATTCCTATCGCGAGCCTCAACTCATGGAGCCGCTGCTCAAGGCTTTCACAGCCAAGACCGGTATCCAGACGAATATTGTTTTTGCGAGTGCCGGTCTCAACGAGCGCATGGCAGCGGAAGGACAGCTAAGCCCCGCTGACCTCCTCTTCACGGTTGATGCCGGTCGCCTGGCAGAAGCCAAGGACGCGGGCCTGACGCAGCCGGTCGTCAACCCGGCTCTCACCTCGGCGATCCCGGCGGGCTATCGTGATCCCGACAATCATTGGTTCGGCCTGACGATGCGTGCGCGCGTGGTCTACGCTTCGAAGGATCGCGTCAAGCAGGACGCCATCACCTACGAAGACCTTGCCGACCCGAAATGGAAGGGAAAGATCTGCACGCGCTCCGGGCAGCATGTCTACAATACATCATTGACCGCCACGATGATCGCGCACAAGGGCGAAGCCGAAACCGAGGCCTGGCTCAAGGGCCTGAAGAGCAACCTCGCACGAAAGCCCGCAGGAGGTGATCGCGAGCAAGTCCGGGATGTCAGTGCCGGCCTTTGCGATATTGCGCTCGGCAATACCTACTACATGGCCTTGATGCTCAAGAACCCGGAGCAGAAGGCCTGGGCCGACAGCGTCAAGATCATCTTCCCGAACTCCGGCGACCGCGGCACGCATGTCAATATCTCGGGCATGGCGTTGGCGAAATACGCGCCGAACAAGGTCAATGGACTGAAGCTGATGGCGTTCCTGGCATCAGACGAAGCCCAGAAGATCTATGCTGAGGTCAATAATGAGTATCCCGTCAGCGCCAAGGTTGCGCCATCCGATGTCGTCAGGAGCTGGGGGACCTTGAAGCCGGATCCCTTGCCGTTACATAACATCGCAAAGTTCCGCAAGACGGCCTCCGAGCTAATGGACAAGGTGGCGTTCGATGCGGGTCCCGGCACCTGAGGACGACATCGGCGATGCTGATCCGCCCCGACGCGGCGCGGGCCCTCATCGATGTTCCATTTGACGCCGCGCTGGATCATCCTGCCATGCTGAGCCGCGTTCGGCGGGCCTTCCCGGTTAAGTTGGTGGCCGGCGGGCACAGATCGGGACAATCTCGGCATCGGCCGCAAGACAATCGGCTGTCGGAATGACTTCAAGTGGAAGGCAGCAGTAAATGGGACCTGTGGCACTACCGAAACGATCGCTGGGACGGACAGGGCTGGAGGTGACGGCCCTTGGATTCGGCAGCGCACCGCTGGGCGACATCTATGAGGTGCTGGACGATGCGACGGCCATCGCCACCGTGGAAGCCGCTGCGGCGCTCGGCGTTACGCTGTTCGATACCGCGCCGCTCTATGGCCAAGGAAGCTCTGAGCATCGCGTCGGCACGGCCCTGCGACGGCGCCCGCCGGGCAGTTTCGTTGTCTCGACCAAGGTCGGCCGTTTGCTGACACCCGCCCCCGCGGGCCGCATCAAGACAACCCGCTTCGTCGGCGGCCTCGCCTTCGATGTGACCAATGACTACAGCTATGACGCGGCGATGCGGTCGCATGAGCACTCCTTGCAGCGGCTTGGGCTACCGAAGGTGGATGTGGTCCTCATCCACGACGCGGATGCCTGGAGCCACGGTCCCAAGGAGGGTCCAATACTTTACCGCGAGGCCATGAACGGCGCCTATCGTGCGCTGGAACGGCTGCGCAGCGAAGGCGTCATCAAGGGCATCGGCATCGGGCTCAACGATCCCGCCTATGCCGCAAGCTATCTCAAGGACGGCGATTTCGATTGCATGCTGATGGCTGGCCGCTACTCGCTCCTCGAGCAGCCCGCATTGGCCGAGGTGCTGCCGCTGGCCGCGCAGAAAAATGTCGGCGTCATGCTGGGCGGTGTGTTCAATTCCGGAATCCTGGCGACCGGCGCCATTGATGGCGCCCGTTACAACTACACGCCAGCGTCCACCGACATCATGGAGAAAGTGCGTCGGATTACGGCCATCTGCGCCAGCCATGGCGTGCCGCTCCCGACAGCAGCACTCCAATTCTGCCTCGGACATCCGGCCGTGTCGTCGCTCGTTCTGGGTGCCGTGAGGCCGGTCGAGGTCGAGCGCAATGTGGCGGCGATCGCGACCCCGATCCCCGGATCGTTGTGGAGCGACCTCAAGGCCGAGCGTTTGCTTCCGGCCGAGGCGCCCGTCCCTCTCCCGCGACCCTTGTGACGAGGGGCCGCTGTGTGACGCAACGCACGGGAGGCCCCGAGTTCCTCCGCGCCGCTATTCAGCCGCCTCGGCCAACCTTGCCAAGGCTTTTGGGCCGCGGACGAGGCGGCCGGGCAGCGCGCCCGTGGCTTTCCCGTCGCGCGTGACCACCTTGCCCGAGAGCACTGTTGCAACGTAGCCTTCGGTCCTCTGGATGAGGCGGCGGCCGCGGGCTGGAAGGTCGTAGACCACCTCCGGCGCATGCACCTTCAACCGGTCGTAATCGATAACATTGATATCGGCCTTGGCGCCCGGGCGGATCACGCCACGATCGTTGAGGCCAATCGCTCTTGCGTTATCGCTGGTGAGCCGCTTGATGGCCCAGGGCAAGGGCAACCGGGCGCCGCGGGTGCGATCACGGGTCCAATGAGTCAGCAGATAGGTGATGGCGCTCGCGTCGCTCAGGATACCGACGTGCGCCCCTCCATCCCCGAGCCCGATCAGCGTGTGCGGATGACACATCATGTCGTGCACGGTGTCGAGCGTGCCGTACGTATAATTGCTGAGCGGCCGGTAGAGAATGGCCTTTCCGCCTCTTTCGAGCAGGAGATCGTAGGCCACCTCAGCCGGATCCCGGCCTTGGCGTGCGGCTTCAGCGGCTACACTCCGCTCGGCCGGCGGTTCATAGTCCGGAGGGTCACCCAGCGGAAAGATACGATCCCATCGCGTCACGCGGTGCCCCAGCACCTTGTCCTCGATGGTTTCAGCGATCAGCCGGGCCCGGAACCCGGGTTGCACCAGCCGCTGCATTTTCTGGGCAAAGTCCAAACCCTCGATCTCTGTCCAGCTTGGGCGGCCGAGGAACGGGTTCTGGGAGATCTCAAAGCCCAGCAAAATGCCGGTTGGCCGCGTCAGCACTTGGCCCATCATCGGCAACCCGGCCTTTTGCGCGTCGGTAACATGGCCCATCAGGCGGCGCCATTCCTCGGGCTTGCTATCGCGTTGCAGGATCGTGATCGACATCGGCCGGCCCGAGCGCTCCACCAGCCGGCGCAGCAGCGCCATTTCCACTTCGGGCTCGTCGAAGTCCGAAATCACCTGCAGCCAGCCCGAACCAACCTTGGCCACCGCCTCAGCGATCTCGGCAAGCTCCGCCTCATCCGCCTTCAAAGTCGGAATATGACGGCCGTCGAGCGTCTTGTGATTGATGGTGCGCGACGTGGAAAAACCGAGCGCACCGGCCTTGATGCCAGCAGCGGCCAGAGAGGCCATGCGGCGGCGATCGTCCGCCGTCGCGGGTTCGCGATCGGCGCCGCGCTGCCCCATGACGTGAACACGCAAGGCGGCATGCGGCACCTGGGTCACAATGTCGAGGTCGTAGGAGCGAGCTCCAATCCTGTCCAGATAGTCTTCAAAGGATTGCCAGTTCCAAGGCAGGCCCTCCGTCAACACGACCTCGGGAATATCTTCCACACCCTCCATGAGCTTGACCAACATGTCGCGATGCTCGGGCGCGCAGGGCGCAAACCCGACGCCGCAATTGCCGATCATGGCGGTCGTCACACCGTTCCAGGACGAGGGCGTGATCTCGCTCGACCATGTCACCTGCGCGTCATAATGCGTGTGAAGATCGATGAAGCCCGGCGTCACGATCGCGCCCCGGGCGTCGATTTCCTCGGCGCCCTTGCCCAGGTGCGAACCGACTTCAACGATGCGTCCGCCTGAGATCGCGACGTCGGCATCGGTTGGCCCGGCCCCCGTTCCGTCGATGACGCTGCCATTGCGGATGACGAGATCGAAACGGTTGTCCATGTAGCGGGCTCCGATGTCAGCGTTCTGATGAGGCTAAGCTCGGCCGCTTCCACGGTCAAATTAGCAGCGCAGGGCTCAATTCAGTATTTTCGGCCGACAAGGATGCG
>JBKJYG010000263.1:0-2605 GCA_046715905.1 Hyphomicrobiaceae bacterium
TGGTGGAGCCGAGGAGGATCGAACTCCTGACCTCTGCAGTGCGATTGCAGCGCTCTCCCAGCTGAGCTACGGCCCCGATTCCAGGACGGCGCATTTACCGGACCGGTCTCCGGAATGTCAAGCGAACCGCACGCTGGCCGCCGCGCTCATCCGCTCTCGGCCATAGGCACCCTGACAGCGCTCATGTTTGACGCCTCCCCAAGCGCGAAACCCAACAGTTCGTGAACGGAAGTTTTATGTGCGGTTCAGCTCAGCGCCGGAAGGCCACCGCAATGCTGGTGTTAACTCCATCATGCCTCCGAACGAGGCCGAGCACCAACAGGAAGAGACCCCATGAAGACCGCACTCATTGCCGCCGCCGCCGCCGTCGTGACGCTGGTTCTCGGCGCCTCGGCTTTCGCCCAGGATACGAAGCCGGCAACGGGCGCCAGTGCTCCCCTCGCCGCGTCTGGCCCCGCTATCGCCGCCCCCTCGGCGACCAAGCCCGCAGAGGCACCAAAAGCCGCGGCTCAGCCCGCATCGCCCACAACAGCCGCAGCGCCGGCCGCCAAACCCACGACCACGGGCGGCCCGGCCGCACCCGCAACTCTGCCCAAGGCGGATGACAAAAAGGTCGAGGCGCCCAAGCTCACGAAGCCGATGGGCGTTGGTGCGCCAACGGCCCCCGACAAGAAGGTCGAAGCCCCCGTCACGACAGAGACCCAGAAGCAGTAACGCGCCGTCCCCAACGTCCCCGCGTTCTGCACTGTGGGCCCCGGTGGATTCCCCCTCCATCGGGGCCGTTCTGCTCCTGAGACGCGGCTCGGCGTGTGCGATGGCCGGCGGCCAAGGTCAATTCCTCGCCTTGTCGACGAGAGCACCGGCTTTGATCCAAGGCATCATCGCACGCAGCTTGGCGCCGACCTCCTCGATGGGGTGGGCGTCGTTCAAACGGCGCGTCGCCTTGAAGCTCGGTTGACCGGCCTTGCATTCGCGAATCCACTCCGACGTGAATTTGCCCTGCTGGATGTCCGCCAGCACCCGCTTCATCTCGGCACGGGTTGCCGCATTGATGATGCGCGGTCCGGACACATATTCGCCAAACTCGGCCGTGTTGGAGATCGAATAATTCATGTTGGCGATGCCGCCCTCGTAAATGAGATCTACAATCAATTTGACTTCGTGCAGGCACTCGAAATAGGCCATCTCGGGGGCGTATCCCGCCTCGCACAAGGTCTCGTAGCCGGCTCGGATCAATTCGACCAGCCCGCCGCAGAGCACGACCTGTTCGCCAAACAGATCCGTCTCGCATTCCTCCTTGAAGGTAGTCTCGATGATGCCAGCCCGTCCGCCGCCGATCGCCGACGCATACGACAATAAAAGATCGTGACTGTTGCCGGACGCATCCTGGGCGATGGCCATGAGGCAGGGCACGCCACCGCCGCGCACGTACTCCGAGCGTACCGTGTGGCCGGGGCCCTTGGGGGCCACCATGCCCACGTCCAGATCCTTGCGGGCCTCGATCAGATTGAAATGCACGTTGAGGCCGTGCGCGAACAGCAGGATGGCGCCGCTCTTCATGGTCTCGTGCAGATGGTCGCGATAGATGTCGGCCTGCAGCTCATCGGGGGTCAACATCAACATCACGTCGGCCCACGTGGCGGCCTCGGTAACGTCCATCACCTTGAACTTGGCATCCTCGGCCTTCTTGGCCGAAGCCGATCCCTTGCGCAACGCAATCACCACGTCCTTGACCCCTGACTCACGGAGGTTCTGAGCGTGGGCGTGCCCCTGACTGCCATAGCCGATCACGACGACCTTGCGGCCCTTGATCAGGTTGACGTCGGCATCACGATCATAATAAACGCGCATGTCTTTTCCTTCACACGCAGGTTGTTCGGACGCGGGTTGGCGCCGGATTTCGGTTGAAATCTGCGGGGTCACGCGTAGCCGCTCGCCAGCCCCGCCGCAAGGGGAAAGCGCGGCTGGGACGGGCAGATTGCAAGCGTCTCGTCAAGGGATCCGGCTACTTCAGGACGTTGGGCCAGTTGCGCTCGCCGCGCTGGATGAGATTGGCCTGGTCGCGGTTCCAAGACGACTGCACGCTGCTGTTCAGATTGAGGTACAGCTTCCCGTTCACGATCGACCAGACCTTGGGATCACCCGGCGACGTGCTGCCGTGCCCCACCGCGAACGCGCAATAGCCGCCAAACTGCGGAGCGTACTTCTCGGGCTCGGCCGCGAACAGATCGCGGTTGGCCTGCGATGCAAAGCGCCACTCGGCACCTTGCCACGAGATGCGGAACTCTGGCTTGCCGGGCGTTGGGGCTCGCTGGGTATGGTAGGCGACAGCGTCAAAGCCACCCACGGCGAGATCCGATCCTATTTGGGATTTGCCCGATTGGAAGACTTCAGGGCGCTGCGCATGGGCTTGGGACGTGGCAGCGCTCATGACAGTAAGCACCAACAGCAGTGGTCCCAGGCGAGACTTGAATTGATAACTGAACCAAGGCATGGACCGCTCCAACAGTTAAATTAACCGCTGTCAATTTAACTCAAGTTGGCTCGCTGACCAAACCTCAATCGCGGGCTTCACGCCGGTCTGATCGGGCGTGATCACCGGGGC
>JBKJYG010000264.1:0-3637 GCA_046715905.1 Hyphomicrobiaceae bacterium
GCCGTTGCCGGCCGCCGCTGAGCGGCTCACGCCCGTGCGGGATGTCCGGTTTGTCCATCGAGCCGCACAGGGATGCCTGCGGCCGCCATGTGCTGTTTGGCTTGCGCAATGGTGAACGTACCGAAATGGAAGATCGAGGCGGCGAGTACAGCGCTCGCATGGCCTTGCGTTACGCCTTCGACCAGATGATCGAGCGTACCGACGCCCCCCGACGCGATCACCGGCACCGAAACCGCGTCGGCAATCGCGCGCGTGATCTCGAGATCGAAACCGGCTTTGGTGCCGTCGCGGTCCATTGAGGTCAACAGCAGCTCGCCGGCGCCAAGCGCGACGACCTCGCGGGCATAGGCCACGGCGTCGAGCCCCGTCGGGTTGCGCCCGCCGTGGGTGTAGATGCCCCATCCGCTCGGCGGCGTCGGGCCGTCGGCCGCCGAACGGTGGCGCTTGGCATCGATCGCCACCACCACGCAGTGGCTGCCGAATTTCTCGGCCGCTTCGCGCACGAAGGCGCGCCGGTGGACCGCCGCCGTGTTGATCGAGACTTTGTCGGCTCCAGCCAGCAACAGCCGGCGGACGTCCTCGGCGGTGCGCACGCCGCCTCCGACGGTCAGCGGCATGAAGCAGCGTTCCGCGGTGCGCTCGATGATGTCGAAGATGGTGTCACGGTTCTCGTGACTGGCCGTGATGTCGAGGAAGCAGAGTTCATCCGCTCCGGCCGCGTCGTATGCGGCAGCGGCCTCGACGGGGTCGCCCGCGTCCACGAGATCCACGAAATTCACACCTTTCACGACACGGCCGTCTTTGACATCCAGACACGGAATGATGCGGGTTTTCAGCATAATGATCCGGGCTCGTCCTGCGTTTGATCAATTAGCGGCTGGCGCTGGCGTGCTCGCCGTGAAAATTTGAGTCAGCTTGTCCCTGATCACGGCGAGACGCGCGGGCGCCTCGATCTTGTTATTCGTCAGGTCGGTGACGTAGAACGCATCCACGGCCCGCTCGCCGAAGGTGGTGATATGGGCCGAGGTGATGTCGAGACTGAGGTCCGACAGTGCCGCGGTCACGTCATAGAGCAGCCCGGGCCGATCCAGACCCGCCACTTCGATCACCGTGAACTGGTCGGAAATTCCATTGTCGATGACCACCTCTGGCGTCACCGTGAAGGCGTGCAGCGCCGTTCTGGCCGTGCTTCGCTTGGCCAGCAGCGCGCTCAGCCAGACCTCGCCCTTGAGCAGCTTCTCAATAGTGGCACAAATGCGTTGGCCACGACGCTTCTCGTCCGCTTCGTCCTCGAACTGCCGCTGCAGAAGAAACGTATCGAGCGCCAGCCCGTCGCGTGTCGTGGCAATGAACGCACCGACGATATTGGCGCCCGCAGCGGCGCAGGCACCCGCAAATTGCGACAGCAGGCGGGCGTGATTGGGCGCCAGAATGGTGAGTTCGGTGACGGCTGTGAACGCATCGGTCCTGACGTCGGCTGCAAAAGAGGTCTCGGCCTTTTCTGCGCGCTCGATCAGCTTCAGGTGCTCGATTTGCTTTTGAGTATCCGTGCGCAGCCAGTAATCCGCATAGTGCCGGCCCGCGAACCGCTCCACCGTCTCGGGCGCAAACCCCTGCGCGGCAGCCTTCAGGGCGGCTTGCGCGGCAGCAATCCTCTCGGTGACGCCCTCGGCCGTCGCGCGCCCCTCGACGAGGGGCTTGGTCACAGAAAAAAGCGTGCGCAGAAGCTGCCCCTTCCAGCCGTTCCAGGTCGACGGGCCAACCGCGCGGATATCAGCGACGGTGAGCAGGAGGAGAAGCTGGAGCCGCTCGGAGGTTTTCACAACGTCGGCAAAATCGCGGATTGTCTTGGCATCCGAGAGATCCCGGGTTTGCGCAATGACACTCATCACGAGATGATGCTCGACGAGCCAAGCCACGAGATCCGTTTCGGCGGCGGTCAACCCGAGGCGTGGACACAAGTTGCGCGCAATGCGGGCGCCGGCAATCGAGTGATCCTCGACGCGGCCCTTGGCGATGTCATGGACGAAGGCCGCGACGTAGAGCACGCGCCGATATTCAAAGTTCTTCATCAACCGGTCCGATAGAGGATGCTGATCGTGTGCGAGGCCGCGATCGATCTGGGACACGATGCCCACGGTCCGGATCAGATGCTCGTCCACCGTATAATGATGATACATGTTGAACTGCATCATCGACACGACGGCGCCGAAATCAGGGATAAAGCGACCCAGCACCCCCGCCTCGTTCATGCGCCGCAGTGTGACTTCGGTATTGGCCGCAGCCGTCAAAAGCTCCAGAAAGATGCGGTTTGCTTCCGGATCGTTGCGAACACGATCATCGATCAGACGGTGCGATTGCCGGATCAGACGCAGCGCGCCCGGATGCACAAGCGTACCCAGTTCGGCAGCGATCGAGAAGAAGCGGATCAGATTGACCGGGTCGCGCTTGAACGTTCCTTCGTCGGCGACATTCAAGCGTCCGTTGTCGATGCGGAAGTCCGTGCGCCGCCGAATGCGCCGACGTGTGCGCCAGCCCATAGGATCAAGCAGCGAATCGAGCGCGGGCGAACGCTTCAACTGTTGAACTTCAAGCGCCGAGCAGAGGATCGTGGTCAAATCGCCGACATCCTTGGCGATCAGAAAATAATGCTTCATGAAGCGCTCGACGCCTTTGAGGCCGCTGCGGGTCGTATAGTGCAGTCGTTGCGCGAGAGCGGGCTGCCGGTCAAAGGACAGCCGCTCCTCGGCGCGTCCGGCCAGAAAATGCAGGTGGCAGCGCACCGTCCAGAGGAAGTCTTCGCAATGCCTGAACGTGCTTTGTTCTTGCGGCGAGAATACCGAAGAGCGGATGGGGTCGGTTAGCCTCCCATCGCTTGGTCGGGCTAAATATTTTGCCAGCCAGTGCAGTGTATGCAGGTCGCGAATGCCGCCTTTGCCATCCTTGACATTGGGCTCGACGAGATACCGGGACTCGCCCGAGCGGCGATGCCGCTCGTCGCGCTCGGCAAGCTTGGCCTCGACGAAGTCATTGGCTTTGCCGGCCATCACATGCGAGCGAAACCGGCTCTGAAACTCCGCAAAGAGCGGTTGGTCACCATAGACCGGACGCGCATCGAGGAGGGCGGTGCGGATTGTCATATCGGCAAGCGAGAGGCGGACGCAATGATCGACCGTGCGCGTGGCGTGGCCAACTTTCTGACCCAGGTCCCAGAGCAGCATGAGGATATGCTCGACGACGCTCTCACCCCAGGCGGTTTGCTTGTAGGGAAGGAGAAACAGCAGATCTATGTCGGAGCCGGGCGCCAGCATGCCGCGGCCGTAGCCCCCCGTGGCCACAATGGCCATCCTCTCGGCATCGTCGGGGTTGTTGATGCGATAGATGTGGGCGATCGTGTAATCATAGATGAGCTGGATCAGTTCGTCCTGGAACGCGGACAGGCCTTCTGCACACCGGCGGCCGTTACCGTCGGCATCCAGACGCATTTGCGCGGCCGACCGGGCCTCCTTAAGCAGTTGCTTCAGCCGCGCAAGCACAGCTGGGCGCGCAGCCGTGGGATCCTTGCCGTGAGCGCGGAAGATCGCCGTCAGTTCGACGCGTAGAGCCCGCGGATCGAAATAGGGGGCAACCCTCAGGG
>JBKJYG010000265.1:0-8132 GCA_046715905.1 Hyphomicrobiaceae bacterium
CTCAGAGCGGCCTTCCTCGATCAGCCGGACGTCTTGATGACAGATGATGACGTACTCGCCCTTGGCCTCGCGCAGTAAAGCATTCAGCGCGCTGAAGGCATCGGGGGGATGATAGGCGGCGATGTACTGGCAGCTTGCATCGTCAAAGCCATGCGTCGAGAATGACGCGCGCATGTGGGCGTACTGCGTTGCATCGTTGACGAGCGTTGCAATCGTGTAGCCAACCTGCGGTGGCGTCTCCGCCTCGGGATCAGAAGTGCACACGCATCGCTCTCCCCGCCGACCCGTTCGGTGACCTTCAGCCCCGCAAGGTTAGCGCCTTCCCGGTTAAGCAGCCGTTGACGAAGGTGTGTTGGTGGCGCTTCGAGGCGCCGGCCCGGTATAGCCGGCTTGCCACTCCGACCGGCGGCGCCAAATTCGTCGCCACACGGCTGCAGATTCGCGGCGCGCCGCTTGCCGCTCCGCATCGAGCGCCAAACAGGATGCCGCTTGTAAGGCCCACGTGCGCGTCAGAGGCCACAGCGCGTTGATGACCAAACCTGTTCGTATCAGAGGCGTTGGAAAGTATCGCCGGATGAGCGTCGCCTTGGCGGCCAGTAGTCGCACCAGTTTGCCTTCCAGGGTTTTCTCCGAGGCGCCAGCGTAGTGCGTGATCGTGGCCGTTGGCGTGACCCGCGGACGCGCGCCCAGGCGCTTGGCCCGCAGGCACAGGTCGGCCTCCTCCCCGTACATATAGAAAAGCGGGTCAAAACCATTGAGCTGGATCCAAAGGCTGCGGGGCAGCAACAGGAAGCAACCCGACACGATATCAACCTCGCGCTCGGTATCGCGACGCCAGCCGCCGAGCGCCTCGCCATTGAAAACGTCGGTGCCCGGCAGCAGCGCGGTCAATCCCGTCGCCCGGCACAGGAGCCGCCAAGGCGTGATGCGGCCCCACGCGGAGGATGGATTGAGGCTGCCGTCCGGAAACAGCGTGCGACCGCCCCAGATCATCGCCTCGGGCCGTTCCCGGGCAAAAGCGACCAATCGGTCGATCGCGCCATCAAGGGCCAGAGTGTCTGGATTGAGGAGAAGCAGATAGGTACCGGTCGCTGATCGGGCAGCAAGATTGGTGCCGCCCGCGAACCCCAGATTTTGCGCCGACGAGATCAAGCGCGGCTGCGAGCGGTGCGCCGCGATGGCCGCTGCCGAGCCATCGGTCGATGCGTTGTCGACGACAATCACCTCTCTCTCGACGTCGCGTGCTCCCGCCGCGATCGAATCGAGACACGCAAGCGTCAAAGCGCACGTATTGTAGCTGACAATCAGAATGGAAACGTCGGGCGACGTGTCACGCATGGGTCCTAGCTCGCAATGTCAGACGATGCGCGGGGTGGCGCGACAGAGGAGGCAGCCAGGGCCCGGGCCGTGAGTACGCCATGGGGAACGGCTATACGGCGCGGCATCGCCGCTGGCATCGCGCCTGCGTAGGCGGGCGCTCGACGCGGCATTTCGAAAACACGCAGGGCTTGCGACGCGCGTCGCTTCTGACGCATCGGCGACGCCATCCACGCTCCAAGCCCCAGAACAAAGAAGAAATAGGCGTGCAGCACGTTCCAGAAATGCACCGTGCATCCGAGCAGGCAGAGGGCGATCATCGACATCGACCAGCCAAGCGCCAGCCGCCGCCGCTCGGGATCGCACCGCCGCGTCCGGCGCGCAACGCCGTGCGCGAGAAGCAGAATCGCCATCCCCAACAGGACCAAGGCCGGCAGTCCGCCCCGCATCGCAACCACCAGCCAGAAGGCGTCGACGGTTGAGGAGGCCATCCACTCCGGCCGCTCCCATTCGTTGAAACCAATTCCGGCCCAAGGATTGGCGGAAACGCTCAACAACCCGTACTCCCAGATCAGCAGCCGATAGAACCCTGTCCAGGCATCGAGTGTCATACCGGTGGCAATCATCGCGATCGGCGACCGGGTCATTGTCACGGACGCGATACCGTACAGCACGGCAAGGCCTGCAACGCTTAGAACGACACGGTTCTTGAGCCTGGCTGTAATCTTATGCCAGCCGATCAGGAAGAACTGGAGACCAAGCCCGAGTAGCGGCGCCGATGAGAGTGCCAGCAGCGCCCCGCCTGCAATGATGCCGGCGGGCACCACACGACGACGGGCTTTGTTGGCGAACCAGACCATGGCCAAAATACTTGCGCAAAACGAACCCAGATGGATCGGATGATCGAACGTTGCGTAGGCTCGGGTCAGCCCCATGCGCGTTTCAAGGGCCCGCGGATGGGCATAGCCGGTGAGTTGAAAAAGGGCATCGTGGACGAAATGCTGCCCCAGGAATGCCTCAGGGATGGCGAGGATCACGGCAACGGCCACGGCCGCCAGCAACAACCGGAGGCTTGCCTTGAAGGCCTCCGCATCGCGAATAAAAACCCGCGGGACGAGGTAGCCGGCAAGACTCTCCAGCGCCAGGGCCCCCCCACTCTGCAGGCCTTCACTGTCGCCATGGTGATACATGATCACGCCGAGCGTCCACAGCCCGTATGACAGGAACATCAGGTCGAACGGCGTCGGACGTGGATCTCGCCCCCGCAACGCATGGACGAGAGCGATCGGAAGCAGGATCAGCAGGACGACGCGATGCGGCGGCAAACGCAGCCCGCCGAGATAGATTGACAGCTCGGTCGGGCACAGAAAACTAGCGATCAGCACGGAAATGGCGAGTGGAACACCTTTGAACACCGTCTGCATGGCTCAATAGGCGTTCTTCCCGCCCCATCCCTTCCACACGGTGATGAGCAGGATCTTGCAGTCCAGCCAGAGCGACCAGTTATTGACGTACTCCAGGTCCCGGGCGAGCCGCAGCTCCATCTTTTCAGTCGTCTCGGTTTCTCCGCGCAGTCCCGATATCTGCGCCAAGCCGGTGATGCCCGGTTTGACCTGCCGCCGGTTGGCATAGCGGTGCAGCATCTCGCCAAATTTGTCATCGTGGGCGACGGCATGCGGACGCGGACCGACGAGACTCATCTCCCCGCGCGCAACATTGAGGAGCTGCGGCAGTTCGTCGAGACTCCAGCGCCTCAGGAAGCCGCCGATGCGAGTGACCCGAGCGTCGCTCCGCTCCGCCTGCTTCAGGTCGCCCTCATCTTCGAGCACGTGCATGGTCCGGAATTTCAAGACCCCGATGATCCGTTCGTTCATGCCCGTTCGACGCTGGCGAAAGAGAGCGGGGCCACGGCTGTCAAGCTTCACCGCGAGCGCGATCACGCCCAGAACAGGCAAGGCGAGAATGAGGAAAAGACAGCCAAGCACCCGGTCTTCAACCTCCTTGACCACGCGCGACCAGTCGGCGAGCGGCTTCAGCTTCGCATCGAGCAGACCGACAGCGCCCAGTTCCGAAACCCTGTGAGGGGCATGCCGGTCGATGAAATCGGAGGAGATATGAGTGACCAGATGCAGGCTGACCGGCAATGGCTCGAGGCGGGCGGCAATCTGGGTTGTGCGCTGATCGGCTGCTGGCGGCAGCGCGATGATGACCCGATCGATCTCGCTATTCTGGCAAGCCCGCACCAGGTCGTCGAGGCTGCCGTTCACGGCTGGACCAATGGGCGAAATGCGATTGGCATCGGAGCGGTCGTCGAACAGGCCGGCGAAGCGGATGCCGAGGTTTGTGTCTTGCAGATACTCGTGCACGCGACCGGCGACAGTGCCACTGCCGTAGACAGCCACCCGGTCGTCGAAAGCGCCACCAACGGTCATACGCCGCAGCAGGATCGACGTGCCATAGCGAATGTTCAACAGCAATGCGAAACTCACCGTGATCCAGGTGCCGTACCAGATCCACATGTCGATTGCCATCGGCGCCGGCGGCAGGCCGAGCCCGAACACCGCAGCAAACGCCAGTCCGAGTGAGGCGGCCAAGCGGGCTGGGGCAACCGGCAAGGCGTGCAGCAGGCTGGTTTCGTAAAGACCGCAGTGTCGCAAGCAGCCGTGGGCGATGCCCGCAGTGATGACGCAGATCTGAATGTGCTTGGCCCAGTCAAAGGAGAATCCCCCGCCCCAGGCGTAGATGAGCGGGGCCAGGCACCCACCCACGACAATGGCGAAAGCTTCCGAAAACGCGAGAAGATCGATGGCGATGCGACGCGAAAAACGTCTCGACGCCCTCGGACAGGCAACGGCCCTGAGTTGCATAGAGGCACCGGTCGCCGCCGGACTGGCAAACGTACCCATCAACAATCCCCGATCCACCGGCGTCCCCGCTGGGCTAAACACGATGCGATATAAAACCGAACGGTATGAAGTTTCCGCGAACAAAATCGATGAAAGCGGCGACTTTGCACGTCGCCGTGTACGGGAATCGTCCGTCAGGCAGCCCACCGCTCCCCGCCCGGTCGGGATCTTTCAGTGCCGTTCCCGATGCTGACGGCGTGCTCTCTTGGGTCGACCCCGTTGACGATCACGCCCGCGAGCTTGGCCATGTTGCTGCCGAGCAGCCCTATCGCCCGCCGGGCAAGCTGCTGTGGGGTACGCCGCCAGGCTACGACCATGACGATGTGGTCGGCATGATCGGCAAGCATTCGAGCATCCACGACCGGGAGCAGCGGCGGCGCATCGATGATGATGGTGTCGAAGTAGCCTCTCAGTCGCTCGAGCCGCTGGCCGAAATCTGGCGCGGAAATCGCCTCCGCCGAGGACAGCGTGAGCCCACGTCCGTCGCCGGCGGGAAGGACGGCCAGTCCCGAGGTCATGTCGCGGAGAATGTAGTCTTCGAACGGCTCACCCTTCGCAAAAGCATGACGCAGGCCCTCCTGGCCGACGATGCCAAGGTGCTGCGACAGGGTGCCCCGCCGAATGTCGGCGTCGATCAGCAGCGTTGGCGATCCCGTGGCAGCCATCTGCTGCGCGAGATTGGCCGCGACGAGCGTCTTGCCTTCATGGGGCAAGCTGGAGACGATCAGAATGACGCGCGCGCCGTCGCGGCCGTGCGGCAGGTCAATGCCGTGCCGCACGGAACGAACGCCTTCGGCAAAACTCCCCCTCGGGTTCGACAGCACGGTATTGAGAGCCTGCATCGCGTTATGGATGCCGTCGGCCTTGCCCAGCAGAGGCAACGATGCGAGGTGCGGGATTTGCAGTCCCATCTCGACATCCTCGGCGCGCGACACTCCTGGCGACGAAAACTCCATGCTGAACGCCAAGCCGAAGCCGAGAGCCAGGCCGGCAAGGAGACCCGCCACCGTGATCTGCAGGCGCTTGGGAGAGGACACGCTCAGCGGAACGCCGGCTTTCTCGATGATGCGCCCGTCGGCAACCTGGAGGTCTTGGGTTTCCGCGGTCTGCTTATAGCGATTGAGCACGGTTTCGAAGACTTGGCGGGAGGATTGAGCCTCGCGCTCGAGCTCCCGCAGACGAACCGAGGCTCCTTTCGAAACCACTTGCTGGTCGGTCAGGCCTTTCAGATTAGCCGCCAGTGTCCGTTCGCGCTCCTCGGCGATCTGATATTCGGTCTTGAGGCCCGCCACCATCGGATCGACCTCGGCGAACAATTGGAGCTGCGCCTCGGCAACCTCGGCACGCGCCTTCACCATCTCGGGATGCTTCGGACCATACCGGGATAACAGCTCAGCCTCTCGCCGCGTGGCCCGCGAGAGCTGCTCCTTGAGCGTTCGAATGCTGGGGTTTTGCATCATTTCAGCCACCGCGGTTCGGCTGCGGCCGTGATCCAGCATGACACGGATCTGCTGATAGCGCGCCTTGGTTTCAGCGGTGTTATTGCGCGCGGCGACGCTCTGTTCCATCATGCGCGCGAGCTGCTTTTCCGACAGCAACTGACCTTCCGAGTCGAAAATATTATTTTGCGCCTTGAAGAGCGCAATCTTATGTTCGGCGTCGAAAACCTTGAGTCGCAATCCCTCGAGTTTCTGCTCCAGCAGGCCTGAAGCCTCTTCCGTGGCCTTGCTCTTGCCGACGAGTTGCTCGCGTAGATAGGCCTCGAGCAGCGCGTTGGCGATTTTTGCCGCCAGCACAGGATCGCTCGCCTTGAAACGCACCTCGATCAGCAGGGAATTGCGAACGCGTTGCGCCCTCAACCGCTGCTCAAATGCCGAGGCGATGATGTCGCGTTGCGGGTCGTTTTCAGCGGGCGCGGTCCCCAAACCCAACGCCGGCTCGGCCTGAGTGCCGCGTGGTGCTTGGGAAGCTGCACGGTGCTCGCCAAATCCGAGGAGGCGGAGAAACTTTTGGCCTTGGCTTTGCCGCGTGAACTCCGGATCATCCCTCAGCCCTAAGCCCTCGATGACTTTAAGCGCTAAGGTTTTCGATCTGAGAACCTCGACTTCGCTTTCAACCGTGGCGTTGTCAGCTCTGAGGTCAGAGATGACATTTTCAAGATTGAGAATCGTGCGTTTACGCGGGTCGATCTGCACCGTGGCCACCGCTTCGTACTGCGCCGGCAACACGACCGCGACGCCCAGCGCGAGAGCGGTGAGGGCAAGCGTTACCCCGGCAATCAGGCGCCAGCGATGACGCACGACGACGAGCAGGTCGCCCAGCGTCAAGCTGGCGTCCCCCCCTCCATCGTGTCCTGCCTGGTCCACCTGAGCCATTTTATGTTCAGAAACTCAACTTGCCGCCGATTCTGACGAGATTTCGTGTCAAATCCTGATCTGGTTTGTTTGAATCCCGCATCAGGTGTTCGTAGGACACGTTGAATGCCCAATTTTTCGATGCGTACCAGTCCAGGCCGACACGGCCGATGCCGATGTGATCACGACGTGAGCCGCCAACGTAATCATGGTCTTTCAGCTCACCCTGAACGTTGAACACAAGGTTCTTGAGGATTTCGTAATCGATCCGGGCTCGAACCGCTGTTTCAACGAGGCCGGTGGAGTCGAGCCCCACATCCTGACTGAAGTGCCGACCGGCGTTGAGCGTAACCGTCATCAGGTACGTCGGCAGCCATACGAGTTGCGCATCCAAGAGCAACGTCCGCATATTGCCCAAGTTCGGTTGATCGTAATCGCGCGCCCCATAGCCCGCGAGGAAGCTCCACCGGAGCAGTGGGCTGGTCCCGAACGCCACCCCGAACAGCGCCTCGTGGCCCAGGGCATCGGAGTCGAACAGGTGATCGCCTTGATTGAACTGCCGGTAACTGCGGGCCTTTCCCACAAATTCAAATCCCGGCGAAAACCGATAGCCGACCTTCAGGGCGGCGGAATAGGTCCGCAAGTCGCGGCTGCTCTGATCGATAATCAATCCGTTTTGGCCGCTCACGGACCCATACTCCGCGCTCTCAGCAACCGCACTGATGGTCCCGAAAAGACGTCCGGCGTCCCGCGTCACGCCGATGCTCGCACGATTGCGGAACACCTCAGTCAGGCCGCGGGAGGTAGGCGAAAACGGATCGAGGTTATCCTGATGATCGATGCGCGATAGCAAGCTTAAGGAAATCGTATGCGCATGATCGAAATGCAGCGCCGCATTGGCGCGCAAGGCGGCATCAACGTGATTGAGCTCCGAATGCGCGTTGTAATCGACGATCTTCCCGGACAGTGAAAGATCGAAAGCATGAACGGGCGTTTGTGATTTGACGCGCAGCCCGCCAACGGTTTCGGTCCGCATGTCGCTGACGCGCTTGTTGTTGGACAGAAAGATGTTGTCGTCAAAGACGAGCGACGTTCCGATGGACGGGAAAACGAGAACGTTGCCGGCGCGAAGGCCCGATGGGGCGAAATCGCTTCGGTCGTGCTCCAAGACGGTGAGAATTTCTTGCTGACGACGCCCGTTCCAATCGCGCAGCATCTGATACGAGGCAACCGTCTGATCGTTGCGATCGGACTCGGCGCCGAAGTCAATGGCAAGGGACGGCAGGGCCATGCACGCGAGCAGCAAGACACCCGCCAGGCCTGCGTGGAAGGGCCGCGCTCGCCGTTTGGTCCCGCGATCCGTGACCCAGCAGCAGGGCTCCCGGCCAGCGGCATCCTGCACTTTGGTTGATTCCGCGAGCATCAGAAAAAGCGCTCGGGAATACGGACATTGTCGCCGGGGAGCAACGGGAAATCACTGGGAAGATCGACCCTGATGTCTTTCGCCTCACCTTCTCGGGCCACGAGCACATAACCGGTGTTGGCGCGGTAGGTG
>JBKJYG010000266.1:0-3501 GCA_046715905.1 Hyphomicrobiaceae bacterium
GGAATGGCTAACGTTCGAAAGATGGCTGCTGCTTCAGGGGCATTGTCCATTTGCATAATGCGCTCCAGCGATTGTTCGGCTAGGCCTGCACTCAGAACTCCGTCCGTATTGGCCAAGAACTTCGTTGCGAAATCCTCCGGGGTCATCGGGTTAGCGCGCGTTCCCCGCATTGCGTCGACGCGATAACCCAGTGTTCGGCCATTGACGAGCCGCACAGTGACTTCGCCCATGGACTTGAGGCGATCCGAAGCCTTCGGATCCACGACGTAGCTGACGTTCCTTGCCAACGCGATGATCCTTGGATCCGCCAGCGACTGCGATGAAAAAGCGTCTTTGGGCAACGAACCCCTGACGACCGCTTCGGCTACGGAATACTTCAAGCTCACACGAGCGTGCCATGCCGATCGAGGTCTCAGCTTCTCGTCCACCGGCTCGCACACGAGCGGGATTGCGTAATTCGCGATGCGACACTCGATGGATTCGACTTCTTCAGGGGAAAACGGTGTGTCGAGCGCGAGCAGGCGGAGCGCCTCGATGAACGGCTGAATGACATAGCCGGTCGGATACATCTTGGAAGCGATGTTCAAAACCTCCCAGCGGCGACCGAGATCGTCGGTCAGCGCTGCAAAGTTGAACGGGTAGTCGCGTTCCTGTACGTGGGTCGGGAAGAAGCCGAACCGTCCCTCGAGGGCTGCTGCCGGGCCGGAGATTTGTTGTCCGGCGAAGCTCACGGCCTGAAGGGCGGCGGTGGCGGCGAGGCCCACATGCAGCGACTTCGCAGACGTGCCGTCCACCCACGAGGCCATCAGGCCCGCGGACATGCTCGCGCCGATGCCGATGGCGCTAACGGTTTCCGCGACGCTCAGGCGCCACAGGCGGGACGCGCAATAGATCGCGCCAAACGTGCCGAACACGGGAGTGGGGTGAAAGCCCACGCCGTGACACTTTCCTGGGGCGACCTGGCCCAGCCGACAGGTCAGCTCGCTCCCGGCGAGAAACGCAAGCAGCAGTTCGCGTCCCGGAAGCCGCAGCTGTTCGGCGAGCGGAAACGCCAAGTATGCGACGACGCCGGTCGAATGGATGCCGGTCTCGATGTGCGAATCGTCGAACTCGAGAATCGAAGACGTGACACCGTTGATCATCGCCGCGGATCGCAAGTCCACTTTGTCAGAGAAACCGACGGCATAGACGTCACCCGTCCCATCGGACGGCAAGCTGTTTCTCACACCGCTCACCAGAGCCGCGTCGCGCCCCGCCAACATTACACCTATGATGTCAAGGATCCGGCATTTCGCATCCTCGACGACTTCGGGTGGGATTGTGGAAAATTCGAGCGTGCTCGACCAGATAGCTGCGCGGCCGCTCAGACTTTCAGTAGAGTTCATATCGAATTCCTATCGACGAAGAAGGCCATGCAGTGATTCAAGAGTTTAGACTGTCTTCGCACGACTTCGGGTTTGTCGGTAGTGGACTCAAACGACCCGAATGCGTGCTGGCGCTCGACGATGGAACACTCTGGACGTCGGACCAGCGCGCGACCGTCACGATCATTGCGCCCACCGGGGAGCAGGCGCTCTTCGGACCAAAGGTCGGCACGCCGAATGGGCTTGCACTCGACCGGGACGGAACCTTGTATGTCGCCGATATCGACGCCGAGTGCGTCTATCGGGTTTTCCCCGATGGCCGTCACGAGACGCTGGACCACCCTCTGCCGGGTGCGATAAATTTCGTCCATCTCGACGACTGGCAGCGCCTGTGGATAACCGTCTGCACTCGGACCAAGCCCCGCAGGCTTGCGGTCGAGACACCGATCCCGGACGGCTACATCGCGCTGGTCGAAGGGGAGGGCATGAGAATTGTCGCCGACGGGCTCTGTTTTCCGAACGAGGTGCGTCTAGATGCAGCAGGGCAACATTTGTTCGTGGCCGAAACCGCAACGGGGCGAGTGCTAAGAGGCAAGATCGGACCGAACGGAGACCTCGGACCGCTTCATACCTACGGCCCCGCCAACTTGTTCGACGGGTCCAGGATCGATGGAATCTGCTTCGACGCAGCCGGCAATCTGTGGGTAACTGAGATCACCCGCAACGGGCTCTTCGTCATCGCGCCGGACGGGACATCGACAAGCGTATTCGAGGACCCCTCGGGCGCAACGCTCGACTTTCCCACGAGCATTGCTTTCGGCGGCCCGAACCGTTCTACGGCTTATGTCGGATCGCTGCATGGCGATCGGCTCGCCTTTTTCGCGGCGCCGTTTCCAGGACAGACGCTACGACATTGGAAACGACGCGAGGGGCACGACGATTATCGCCCGCCAAATGGCGCCGCCGGCGAATGAGCAACGCACCCGCGCCATGATTGTGCTCAACCCAGATTGGGTAAGCCCAAACTGTGACTGGATGAGACTGATTTCGAAAGTGGCAAGCGTTCCAAGCTGTTGATTTACAAGCGGCCAGGATTGGCCGAGTCCGCCTCATAACCCGAAGGTCGCAGGTTCAAATCCTGCCCCCGCAACCAAAAGAATCAGCGGCTTGCCTTCGGGCTGGCCGTTTTTGTTTGGACTCGGGGTAGCGCCGGGGTAGCACGAAGCGCGGTTTCGCGGTGTCAGGCGTTACCGGTAACTTCCATCCGGCCGATTGCGCGTGTGCGTCCGCCGTCGCAGGATTGCGCGATGGATCGGCCCGCCTTGCGCCCCTGTCCCTACTGCGCACATGCAGCGCCCGAATTGCGGCTAATTGGAATCGGACGACGGGCAATGCGTCGCGGTTGTGCGCTGCCCAGAGTGCGGAGCGCGCGGGCCGGTGCAGCCGGGCGGTCAGTCGGCCGACGTTGCCCAGTTCGCTTGGAATCAGCGTTACGGGTTCAATTGACCGGTACTCGCAATCCGACGGGGGAACAGAATGGCGCGTGCAATGAAGTGGATGGCGATCGTTATTGGTAGATTAATTGTCCTGCTCGGAATCAGACCTGACGGACGCTGTCCGCTCGGATTGAACCGTCAGCGACTGTCCTGATCGGAATTGGATCCGACAAACAATGTCCGAACAGGTTGAAATGTGTTCCAGTCAGCGTCCGAGTTCGACCCTACCCAGACGGTCGAGTCTCTCCGAAACAGACGTTCAACGAATCAGGTTACCCGGCGACCGCGGCGAGCAGCGCGAAAGGCCCGCGCAACCCGGAACGACCCATCACTGAATCACCTCGTCCGCGCGCAGCAGCATCGACTGCGGAATGGCGAGCCCAAGCGTCTTCGCCGTCTTGAGGTTGATCACCAGCTCAAACTTTGTCGGTTGCTCGACCGGAAGGTCGCCGGGCTTGGCGCCCCTCAGGATCTTGTCGACATGTATAGCGGCGCGGCGGAACATGTCCGTGATACTCGGCCCATAGGAAACCAGCCCGCCGTCGACGACAAACTCCCTCTGGCTATACAGCGCCGGAAGGCTGCTCCTCGCCGCGAGCTCTGCGACCCGTCGTCGCTGGCCAACAAGCATCGAGTCTGTC
>JBKJYG010000267.1:0-5623 GCA_046715905.1 Hyphomicrobiaceae bacterium
TCGGCATAAATTTTCTCGAAGGTTGCCTCCAGGCTGAGCCCGCGCGACCAAGCCTGTGTCGTTTGAAACGCGCGCCGGCGACGATAATCCGAACGCCAAGCTGCTGCGACCTTGATCCATTGCTGCATTTGGTCCACCCACAAAACGCTTGGCTCGTCACGAGTGCCGACGATCATGCCGTCACGGACGATGTTCAAGTTTGTCACACGTCTCCGGGATAGTTCGGTGCCTCGCGGGTGATGGTGACGCCGTGCGTATGGCTCTCCCGCATGGCGGCGGGTGAGATGCGGATGAACTTCGCGCGGGCCTGCAGTTCGGCCAGATTGGCCGCGCCGACGTAGCCCAGGCCGGCCCGCAAACCGCCGACGAGCTGGTGCAGAACGGCGCTCACCGGCCCCTTGTAGGGCACCTGTCCCTCGATGCCCTCAGGCACGAGCTTCAGCTCGTCCCTGACCTCCTGCTGGAAATAGCGGTCAGCCGAGCCCCGCGCCATGGCGCCAACCGACCCCATGCCGCGGTATGTCTTATAGGTGCGGCCCTGGAACAGGTGGGTCTCGCCGGGGCTTTCATCGGTTCCAGCCAGCAGCGACCCGATCATGACGCAGCTCGCGCCGGCGGCGATGGCCTTGGCAATGTCGCCCGAGAACTTGATGCCGCCGTCGGCGATGATCGGGACGTTGTGCTTGTAGGCCGCCTCGACCGCATCAAGGATGGCGGTGAGTTGCGGCACGCCGACGCCTGCGACGATGCGCGTCGTGCAAATGGAGCCGGGACCGATGCCGACCTTCACGGCGTCGGCGCCGGCGTCGATCAGAGCCTTGGTGCCCTCCGCGGTGGCAACGTTGCCGGCGGCCACCTGTACGCGGTTGGAAATCCGCTTGATGCGCGCCACGGCATCGAGCACTCGCCTGGAATGTCCGTGCGCGGTATCGACGACGATCAGGTCACAGCCGGCCGCGATCAGCCGCTCGGTACGCTCATGGCCGTCCTCGCCGACGGTGGTGGCGGCGGCGACGCGCAGCCGTCCATGCTCGTCCTTGCAGGCGTTCGGGTGATTTTGCGCCTTCTCGATATCCTTGACGGTAATCAGCCCGATGCAGCGGTACTCGTCATCGACCACCAGCAATTTTTCGATCCGGTGCTGATGCAGCAGCCGCTTGGCCGCATCGCGTCCGACGCCCTCTTTGACCGTGATCAGATTTTCTCTCGTCATGAGCTCGGAGACGGGCTGTCGCGGATTGCTGGCGAAGCGCACGTCGCGGTTGGTGAGGATGCCCACGAGACGGCCATCGCGCTGATCGGTTCGCCCCGGCTCGACGACGGGAATGCCCGAAATCCGGTGCCGGGACATCAGTTGCAGCGCATCGGCAAGGGTGCCGGAGGGGTAGATGGTCACCGGATTGACCACCATGCCGCTTTCGAATTTCTTCACCATCGCGACCTGATCGGCCTGCTGCTCGGGCGTCAGGTTGCGATGGATGAAGCCCATGCCGCCGGCTTGAGCCACCGCGATTGCAAGCCGCCCCTCGGTCACCGTATCCATGGCGGAGGAGAGGATCGGAATGCCGACCGAAATCTCTCGCGTTACTCTCGATCCCACATCCGTATCACTCGGAAGAACCTCAGAGCCGCCTGGCACGAGCAGAACGTCGTCAAATGTCAGCCCGACGTTAGCATCGATCAGGGAATGGCGGAACGTCATGGGATCTCCTTTGGAGAGCGGCCGAGGCGGGCATGCAAGGGCCGCTCTGAGCCCTTAAAGCATCGGCGAGCCGGAATGGACTCGGGCTGATGCCCCTCGAACGGGACATAGACCCGACGCTCGGAACCCCGAGCAGGCGTCCCCGTGCCCGTGAGGCGGGCAGCCGGCGGGCCAGATTGCGTGGGGGAGCTGAATACCATCGTCACCTCTAGCACCGCGCCGCGATCAGGAAAAGATGTCGAGAGCGCGCAATCTGGACGCCCTGAGGGTCAACGCGACGACGGTTAAGCACAGCTCGACCGTCTCAGGGTCTGGCCCGCCAGCCGCGCACGCCCTGGTCGAGGACGACGGCCATGAAAATCAGCCCGAACCCCGTGAGATCGATGCTGCTCGGCCGCTCCCCGATCAGCACCACCGCTCCGATCACACCGAAGATCGGCACCAGCAGCGTGCCCAGTGCGGCCGTCGAGGCGGGTACGCGATTGATCAACCCGAACCAGAGCGCATAGGCGACCGCCTGGGGGAGGACCGCGTGATAAGCGAATGTGAGGGCAATTTCCGGCCGCCACAGCTCGAGCCGTGGTGTTTCGAAGGCCCAAAGTCCCATCGTCGACACCAGGGCTCCGACCAGGATCTGCCAAGCGGTGATGGCCAGCGGCGCACCGGGGATCTGAGCCCGCTTGATGTAGACCGTGCCGGCCGCCCAGGTGATGGCGGCGCCCATCACGTAGACAAGGGCGATCGGCACCTCGCCGTCGGCGATCGCTGGCCAGAACGGACGCGAGAGCACGACGATTCCAGCCGCGCCGAGCGCCAAAGCTGCGGCACGTAACTGGTCGATGGGCTCGCCCAGCATGATCCGCGCGAACACCACCGACCACAGCGGCATGGTGTAGGTGAAAATCACCGCGCGCGAGGCCGGCATCGCCATTTGCGCGAACACGGCGAACAGGTTGAAGCAGACGACGTTGAGAAACGATGCGATGAGAAGCTGCCGCCAATGGCTGCGGGGCACGGCCAGCGATTGACCGGACAGCACCGTTGCCAGCGCCAAAAGCGCAAATCCCACACTCAAGCCGGTCGCGCGTAGTGTCCAAGGTGACGTGCCGGTCAGCAGAATTTTGACGATCGGCCAGTTCAGTCCCCAGACCAGCGCCGCCACCCATATGCGCCACATGCCGCGCGCCCCCGCCGTCCGCATCCGGGAGGATCCAAGGGCGACGGCTCTGGTTGCCCGTGGAATGCCGTCGCAGCCAATGCGACATGTTGGCCTTAGCTCTGGCTGGAGCGCGTAGCGGTCACACGCCTTCGGGCAGCGGTACACCCGTGGAGGTGAAGACCTCGCGCTGCCGGGCCGAGACGGTGGTCAGGTCGAAGCCTTCGATCGTTTCGTTGAAAATCCGATAGTAATTGAGCTTGGCGTCAAGATGCAGAAATACGCCGCCTAGCCCGATGGCGGCCCGGTCCATGAACACGAATTCGCGGGGCACGCGAACGGGGCCCTTTGCCTTCAACGCCTTGTGCACCGTGAAAGCCTCCCGCCGGCCGTACTCGCCCGGCGTGGTCCCCTCGGCGATGGAGCGCTCGCGGTCGTCCAGCAGCGGCCCATAGATGAAGCGGGCCCAGATGTTGAGCACCTCGATAAGCTCCCGTGTCAGCCCTTGGAAGCCCCAGGTCTCATAGGCGTGCACCACGAGCGCTTGGTCCCCATTAAGGAGGCCGCGGTAGAGATCGATCACGCCTTGCACGAATTTCGGCGCAAACGTGCGCATGCAGCCATAGTCGAGCAAATTGATGCCGCCCGGCCGGCCGCCCTCCTCGAAAATAGTATAGTTGCCCAGGTGTGGATCGCCATGAATGACGCCGAACTGCGAGAACGGATACCACCAGGCCCGGAACATGGCGCGCGCGATCCGATTGCGATCGTCCTGCGGCGCTGCTTTGTAGTCGAGCAGTCGGCGTCCTTCGAGCCAGGACATCGCCAGCAGCCGCCGGGTCGACAGCTCCAGCGCCACCTGCGGCACGCGGATCAGCGGGTCGGATGCGAAAATGCGATCGTAAAGTGCGATGTGACGCGCCTCGAGGCTGTAATCCAGCTCTTCCCGCAGGCGCGCTGAGATCTCGGCCAGAATCTCGCCGGTGTCGATGGCGGGATCCATGCGGGCGTGGATGGCGAACACGATGCGGAGCTGGTTGACGTCCGCTTCCACGGCCGACTGCATGTCGGGATATTGCAGCTTGACCGCGAGCTGGCGTCCATCCAGCGCCTCGGCCCGATGCACCTGGCCGAGCGAGGCGGAGGCGGCCGCCGTCGGGTCGAATTTACCGAAGCGCTTCTGCCAGTCGGGGCCAAGCTCGGCCATCATGCGCCGGCGCACGAACCCCGGACCCATCGGCGGCGCGTCGGCTTGGAGCTGAGCCAACTCGCGCGCGTACTCAGGCGGCAAGGCCTCGGGGATGGTCGACAAGAGCTGGGCCGCCTTCATGATCGGCCCTTTGAGACCGCCGAGCGCTGCCGCAAGCTGAGCCGCGTTCTTCGATCGGTCGACGTCGAGCCCGAACAGCCGGTTGCCGGCGAGCTTTACTGCCACCGCGCCGACATTGGCGCCGACCCGCACATATCGTGCCGCCCGCGCCGAAAGGCGGTTCTTCTCGTTGTCGCTCACGGGTGTGCGGCTCCTCTATCTCGAGCAGCATATTGGGGGAACGCCGCCTGAGTTCCAGGGAATATCCCAACGTGTCGCGTGAGGCGGCCCGTGCAGGGATGGGGCCGATGGGCGGAAGCGCTAATTCGGTCCACAGTCACTCAAGAGGCACAGCCTTGGCGATTGCTCCGGGTAAGATTGGCGTTCTGTTCTGCGTGTGCTGGGGGCACTGATGCGTTTGCGTGCGTTGATTGTCTGCGCCGTTTTTCCTGTCCGGCTGTGTAACGACACCCAAATTCGAAAAGATGAGTGGCGTCACGCCCAAGAGTATCATCGACGTCATCCAATGCGAGTTGATCCAGACTCGACCCTATTTCGGAGGCTGGACGGCCGTCGCCGACCTTACGCTGCAAGTCACCGAGCAACTGACGCTGGCGCCCGCTTTTTCGCATACGGATGTGGTCTCGAAATCCTTCTCCAAGGTGTTCGATTGGGGCGTCAAATTCGACAGTCAAGCGACGCGCATTTACAGCGAGACGGTGGCCTTCGATATCGACCAGCTGGTGACATCGAAATGGTGTGCGCATCGCATGCTCGAAGGCACCCAAGGCATCTCGCTCAACGGCAACCTGGGTCTGGTCGAGGTCGTCAAAATGGGCCTGAACTCGGTCGATGACGAAGACAAGGGCGTAAGCATTTTCGACGAGGAAAGAAGTGATGCGGTAAAGAAGAAAGCTGCATTCGGGACATCTGTCGAATTCCAAGTGGTCAAGGGTCTCCACGCCGCTGGCCCGACGTGGACTTTGGGCTACTTCAGAGGTCCCGGGAAGCTGTTCTCGACCCAGCGGAACGATGCGCACAAGCTGACGATTTCATTTTCGAAAAAGAAGGGCGGGGGTCAAGGGGCGCAAGCCGCGGCGGTGCAAAATCAGAAAATCAACATCGAGGGCCTGAGCACCGCCATCAAGCAGATGAAAGCACCTTGAGGGTCGGCTCTCGCCGGCAGGCCTGACTCTGCATTCCCGGCCGCGTGCGGAGGGTCCGCTCGGGCCTCACCGCGCGATGAGCTCGGGTCGGTATTCGAAATGCATGGTGTCGTAGTGGGACCAGCGGCCGCCCCAGATGAAGCCGTGTTTTTCGAACACGGCGACGATCTCGACGGGAATGCGGTTCGTCCACGTGCCGGCCGCGTCAGGTTGGTCGGCAACTCGGCCCGGCGCCCAGCGCCAGTAATCGGCCTGGCGGGCCGCGATATCGATTGCGATCCCGTGGCCGT